>DATDBV010000453.1:0-4442 GCA_036524715.1 Nakamurella sp.
CCCCACGCCGCATTCCGCCCGTTTCCGGCACGCCGAGGTCGGTGGGCGCTCGACGACGGGGTGCTGTTGGCCGCGGTGGTGCTCAGCGCGACCGACTCCCCCTGATCCCTCACCGGTTCGATGACCACTCAGGTCATTCGGCCGGCGGGCGGTGCGCAGCGGACGGTTGGATGAGTGATCCGAAGAGGTCATTGGGTCGTGAGTGGTGCGACTGCGGAACATTCCGTCTCAGGGAGCGACCGGAAGTTCCGCGCGAGCGGTCCAGGCGGCTGAAGGTGCCGGTTTGCGAGGAGTTGCGGAACATTCCGTCTCAGGGAGCGACCGGAAGTTCCGCGCGAGCGGTCCAGGCGGCTGAAAGGTGCCGATTTGCGAGGAGTTGCGGAACATTCGGTCGCTGGGCGCGACCGGAAGTTCCGCACGAGCGGTCCGCGCCATCAATAAGGGATCTTGGAATCGATTCGTCTAGGGTGGCCGGGACCGTGGGGCAAGACGGGTGGGGGGTTGATCGGTGGCGGTGAGTCGGCTCAGGTTGTCCGCCGGATTCGGCGTGATTCTCGTCCTCGTCTCGGCGATGGCGGCATCCGGCTGCGCCTCGTCGACTTCGCCGAACGTGGCCTCCGCGTCCGCTGCTTCCGCGTCGCCATCGGTTCAGACGTCGCCCACCGCGTCCACGCCGGCGTCGAGTTCGGATGCCGCCGACTGGCCGACGCTGCTGGCCGCCCTGGCCGAGGCCGACGGCCGGCTGTCCACCGCCCAGGACGAGGGCTGGTGGGCGGGTCCGGTGTGCAGCCCCGACATCGAGCAGCACCGGGAACAGGCCGGCCAGTCACCCCTGTCGGACGAGCAGCTGCGGGCCGAATGTGCCGCGAACATCGGCGAGTTCCGGGCGTCCGGCGACGACTACGACGACTTGCAGGCGCTGGACGAGTCGGTGCGGGCGGCCGAGCTGACTCGGGTCGCCATGGTGCTTGGCCTGCCGGCCGGGCAGCAGCCCACGATCGGCCAGATCGTCGTGGTGCACGGCTGTGAACAGGGCTGGATCACCGACCAGGCGGTCTGCGCGGGCATCCCGGCCGGCTGACACACTGCGCCTGCGTCGGGGCGCCGACCTCGCGAATCTTCTCGATCGGTAGCGTCAGCGATCTCGCGCCGACCGAACGGGGTGCGGGTGGGCATCGTGAGCGTTGGCGACCTCCCGCCGACCGAACGGGCGCGGGCGTTCGTGCGGCAGCAGGTGCAGCTCGGGAGGGTAACGCTGGCCGACGAGCTGCGGCCGACCTGCTGGTGCTCGAGCACCCCGGTCGCAGCCCGACCCCGACGGCCTCCGATGAACGCCGGACGGCCGAACGGGAGACGCCGGGTGACCGGGCCCCGATCGGGCACACCCACTTGCTTCGACGCCGCGGCGCCGGGTCGATACTGGACGGGTGCTGATCCGGGAGAACTTCCGCGAGTACCTCGACCACCTGCTGAACGACGGCTACTCCGTCCGCCATGACGAGCACGGGTCCGATCCGGACCTGATCGACCCGGGCGGCAACCCGATCGTCACCTGGCGGGAGGAATTCCCGTACGACGAGCGGCTGGCCCGCGAGGTGTACGAGGACGAGAAGTACAACTTGCAGATCGAGCTGCTCAAGTTCCAATACTGGACCCAGGACGTCGGGGGCAAGCACGTCGTCCTGTTCGAGGGCCGGGATGCCGCGGGCAAAGGCGGCACCATCAAGCGGTTCATGGAGCACCTGAACCCACGGGCGGCCAGGGTGGTGGCGCTGACCAAACCGACCGAGACCGAGCTGGGCCAGTGGTACTTCCACCGGTACATCACCCACCTGCCGACGGCCGGTGAGATCACGTTGTTCGACCGGTCCTGGTACAACCGGGCCGGCGTCGAGCGGGTGATGGGGTTCACCTCCGACCGGGACTACAAGATCTTCCTGCGGCAGGCCCCGCTGTTCGAGGAAATGCTGATCGAGAGCGGGTTCTCGCTCACCAAGCTGTGGTTCTCGGTCACCCAGTCCGAGCAGCGAACCCGGTTCGCGATCCGGCAGATCGACCCGGTCCGCCGGTGGAAACTGTCCCCGATGGACATCGAGTCGTTGGATCGGTGGGACGCCTACACCGACGCCAAGGAAGCCATGGTGCTCGCCACCGACACCGATCAGGTGCCGTGGATGTCGATCAAGAGCAACGACAAGAAGCGGGCCCGGATCAACGCGATGCGGTTCTTCCTCAACCAGTTCGACTACGAGGACAAGGATCCCACGGTGGTCTACCCGGCCGACCCGAAGATCGTGAAGCGGGCCCGGGAGCAGATCAAGGACTGACCGGCGCCCGTCCGGCGGACTATGACCGGCTCTCGACCCACTGACCGCCGCGGCTGGCGAACCCTGCCCTGGGGCCGGCGTCCCGCTCGTCCGGATCCGGACCGAACCGCAGACCGGCGTCCAGTGCCCGGATCGCCGCGAGATCCTCGTGGTCCAGCGCGAAGTCGAGAATCTGCAGATTCTCCCGCATCCGGGCCGGACTGCTGGACTTGGGGATGACGACCGTGCCGCGGTGCAGGTGCCAGCGCAGGATGATCTGCGCCGGGGTACGGCCGTGCCGCCGGGCGATCCCGTCGATGACCGGGTCCTGCAGCGACCTGGCCTGGCCCAGCGGGCTCCAGGCCACCGTCGCGATGCCGTGGTCGGCGTGGTAGCCGCGCAGCCGCTCCTGCTGCAGAACGGGATGCAACTCGATCTGGTTGGCCGCCGGGACGACCCGGCACGATGCCGCCAACGCAGCCAGGTGCGCCGGCTGGAAGTTGGAGACGCCGATCGCCCGCGCCCGGCCGGCGGCGTAGAGATCCTCCAGGGCCTGCCAGGTCTGGACGTACAGGTCCTTCGACGGCTTGGGCCAGTGGATCAGATAGAGGTCGACGTAGTCCAGGCCGAGCCGGTCGAGGCTGGCTTCCAGGGCACCGATCGCCCCGTCCCGGCCCTGGTCGTCGTTCCACAGTTTGGTGGTGACGAACAGCTCCTCCCGGGGCAGCCCACTGATCGCGACAGCGCGACCGACACCCCGCTCGTTCCCGTAAAGCGACGCGGTGTCGATGCTCCGGTAGCCGCATTCGATCGCGTCCAGGACGGTCCTCTCCGTTTCCTCCTCCGGAATGCGGAACACGCCAAACCCGATCTGCGGCATGGGGATTCCGTTGTTCAACACGACGCTCGGCACGGAGGCGGTCACGCTGGCAGCCTACCTCCGCGGGTCTCGGGGCGAGACCACCGAACTGATCTCGTTCGACAACAGCCGCAGGATGCCGGGCGGAGCGGGCCCGGCCGGCGCCTCGGCATCGCCCGACCCGCCGAGCCCGGGCCGGTCAGGACGCCGCGTACACCGCCCGGTGCTCCAGGAAGAACCTGATCATCTCGGCGGACGCGTCGGGCCCCGCCGGGTCGGTGTAGCTGCCGACCGGGTTACCGCCGAACCAGGCGTGGCCCGCGCCGTCGACGATCCAGCATTCGGCAACCACCGTGCCGGCCGCATCGGTGTGCACGGTCCTGGTGTGCGGGCGGCTGCCGTCGCGCCCGTTCCTGGTCACGGCCGACCGCACCCGGCCGGTGCCGGGGGTGGCGAGCCGGGCGCCGACGATCTTCTCGGCGTTGACCGGGGCAACGATGCCGTCCGCGGCGCCGTGGAACACGATGACCGGTACCGGTCCGGGATGCGTTGGCGCGCCACCGGATTGCATGGCGCCGAAGGCGCCGGGGAGGTCTGTGGCGGCCCGATAACCGAGGCCGGAGTGCACCCCGGCGGCCGCATAGAGGTCGGGGTGGGTGGCGGCCAGCACGGCTGCCATCGCTCCGCCCGCGGACAGCCCGGCCACGTACACCCGATCGCGGTCGACGACGTTGTCGGCGATGATCTCCTCGGTGAGGCCGGCGATGATCGCGGGCTCGCCGCTGCCGGCCTGCTGGTCCTCGGGTCGGAACCAGTTCCAGTAGCCGCCGTGGTTGGCCGCACGGGACTGTTCGGGATAGGCGACCAGGAAGGTGTGCCGCTCGGCCAGGTGATTCATGCCGGTGCCGGCGGCGAAGTCGACTGCGTCCTGAGTGCCGCCGTGCAGCATGACGACCAGCGGCACGGGCTCACCGGTATAGCCGGTGGGGATGTACAGGTCGTAGTTCCGGGCGCCGAAGGGGCCCGTGTGGGTTAGGTGCCGGATCTGCCCACCGGCCGCCGCAGCCGCATGCCGGGCGGCGGGGTCGGCGCCCGGCTGGATAAGCCCGTTCCCGAGCCCATTGCCCAGGCCGCCCCCCAGTCCCCCGGTCAGGTGGCCCGGAAGGTTCACCGTCAGCCCGCCCGGCCGGCCCTTGCGCAGTTCGCTCAGGTCGATCGGGAGTCCCGTCGGCAGCGTTGTTCCCGGCCCGCTGACGGGCCCGTCGGCGGGGGCGGTG
>DATDBV010000454.1:0-3215 GCA_036524715.1 Nakamurella sp.
GGCGGTGGTCGCGGTCGTGCTGGTCCGGCGTGCTGTGGTAGCGCCGTCCGTCCACCTCCACCACCAGCTTGATCTCGTCGAACAGCACGTCCGGATGGCGCCGCTCTCCGCCCAGGCGCACCGCCGCGTTCGCGGTCCACCTGGTGATCCCGGCCTCGAGGAACAGCCGGTGCAGCGCCCGCTCCGGGTACGACCACGGATTGTCCCGCACCTCCTCGCGGCTTCGGCCGGCCCGCAGCTGGCCGCGCCGCCCGTGTCCCAGGGAGAGGGCCTCGTCCAACTGGTCCTGGCTGGCACCCGTCCGGAGCACGACCTCCAGCAGGTCCGGCCGGCCGGTTCGGGCAAGTCGCAAGCAGGTCGCGGCCGGGGTGGTCAGGCGTAGGCGCCGGTGACGGTCGACCTCCCGTTCGTCGACGTCCGTTCGCACCACGTTGATGCCGTTTCGGCGTGACATCCGCCGAGTCGATGGGCACCAGCACCTCGACCGTGCTGGGCGGACGGTCGGACAGGTCTCACCACCATGCCGCGGCCTCACCGGTGATCACCGAGTCGTCGCCGGCCCAGAGCGAGGTGGCTCGGACTCTCGAGGTCGGCGTGGACGGGTCGACGTTCACTGCGTACACACCGGGCAGAACTCGAATCCAGGCTTTGCGTCGCACCCGGCTGGACAGTGTGGATTCCGGGACACCGGCAGCCATGACCTGATCGCGGCGGACGATCCCGTCCTGCAGGCGCAGCACGGCGTCCAGCCCGGCGCGCAGGGCGAGGAGGGAGCCGTCCATGACGGCAGTTCAGCGCCAGATCTGCTCCGGATCGAGCCCGAGCCGAAATTGTGGATGGTTTCCGGACATGGGGACAAGACGCAGGTCACTGGCCCCCATCGGCTGAACCAAAGACGTGCGATCAGCCGGAGCTTGCGCGTCTTCGGTTCGACGAGGGTCAGTACCCGCCTCCACCGGCCAGCGACACCGCGCCGGTCGGGTGCCACACCGTCTTGATCTCCAGGAACGCTCGCAACCGCGCGGTGCCGGGCGGCCGGAAGAAGTCCTGCGGACCGGGGGAGTAGACCCGCTTGACCGTGCCCGCCGCGGCCCGCTCCAGATCCGCCCGCGCCGCCGGCGCGACGCCGGTGAGGTCGAGCCCGTTGACGTCGGCGTGCGCGGCCAGATGCGGCGCCATCTCCAGCGGGTCGCCGGTGAGGATGTTCACGACGCCACCGGGGACGTCGGAGGTGGCCAGCACCTCGGCCAGGGTCACCGACGGCAGCGGCGCAGCGTGCGAGGCCAAAAGCACGCAAGTGTTGCCGGAGGTGATGATCGACGCGAGCACGCCGACCAGGCCGAGCAGCGGGTCGTCCGGCGGGGCCACCGCGACCACGACCCCGGTCGGCTCCGGCGTGGAGAACGAGAAGAACGGTCCGGCGACGGGATTCGCGCTGCCGAACACCTGCGCGAGCTTGTCGGTCCAGCCGGCGTAGTGCACCCACCGGTCGATCGTGGCGTTCACCACCCGCTCGTTCGCGGGCCCGCCGCCGAGCAGGTCGACGAACTCCGCGCGTCGCCCCTCCAGCATCTCCGCGACCCGGTAGAGCACCTGCCCCCGGTTGTATGCCGTCGCCCGGGACCAGGACCCGAAGGCTTTGCGGGCGGCCTCCACCGCGTCCCGGGCGTCCTTGCGAGAGCCCTGGGCCACGTTCGCCGTGATCGACCGGTCGACGCCGCCGGACGCCGGGTAGGTGCGGCCCGACTCCGAGCGCGGGAACGCGCCGCCGATGAACAGCTTGTACGTCTTGGTGACCGTGACCCGATCGGATGCCGCGGGTTTCGGGGAACCGGCGGCGGCCGCGGCGGGGCCGTGCCGCTCGGCGGACCGACGCACGACGTCCGACAAGGCCGCTGCCTCGGCCGGGCTCGCCGGCTCGGTGAGCAGTTCGGCGAGCACCGATTCGGCGGCCTCGGCCAGCAGTGCGTCGGCGTCGGCCGGATCCGTCGAGCGGCCATCGAGGCCGCTCGGCTCGTCGTCGGTGTCCAGGTACGCGGCCAACCCGGCCCGGCCGCCCTCCCGACCGAACCCGGACTCCTTGTACCCACCGAACGACGCCGTCGGGTCGAACCGGTTGAAGGTGTTCGCCCAGACCACCCCGGCGCGCAGCGCCGAGGCCATGCCCAGGATCCGGGACCCCTTCTCGGTCCAGACCCCGGCCGACAGCCCGTAGGAGGTGTTGTTCGCCTTCAGGAGCGCCTCGTCCGGGGTGCGGAACGTGAGCACCGACAGCACCGGCCCGAAGATCTCCTCCCGGGCGATCCGCATCGATTGCGACACGTTCGTGAAAAGCGTTGGCGCGAAGTAGAAACCGCGATCCGGCACGGGACACGGTGAGGTCCAGCGAACGGCGCCCTCGGCGTCACCGGCCTCGGTCAGCGACCGGATGGTGGCCAGTTGGGTGGCCGAGTTGATCGCGCCGACGTCGGTGTTCTTGTCCATCGGATCGCCGACCCGCAGCGTCGCGATCCGCGCCTGCAGCTTGGCGATCACCTCGTCGGCCACCGATTCCTGGACCAGCAGGCGCGATCCCGCGCAGCACACGTGACCCTGGTTGAAGAAGATGCCGTTGACGATGCCCTCGACGGCCTGGTCGATCGGGGCGTCGTCGAAGATGATGTTGGCGGCCTTGCCGCCCAGTTCCAGGGTGAGTTTGCGGCCGGTGCCGGCCAGCGACGCCTGGATCTGCTTGCCGACTTCGGTGGACCCGGTGAACGCGACCTTGTCGATGCCGGGGTGGTTGACCAGCGCCGCGCCGATGTCACCGGCCCCCGTGACGACATTGACCACGCCGGGCGGCAGGTCGGCGTCGGCGATGATCTCCGCCAGCACCAGGATCGACAGTGGGGTGGTCTCGGCGGGTTTGATGACGACGGTGTTGCCGGCGGCCAGCGCCGGCGCGATCTTCCAGGCGGCCATCAGCAGCGGGAAGTTCCACGGGATCACCTGCCCGGCCACCCCCAACGGCCGCACGGCCGGCCCGTAGCCGGCGTGCGTCAGCTTGTCCGCCCAGCCGGCGTGATGGAAGAAGTGCGCGGACGCGATGGGGATGTCGACGTCCCGGGATTCCTTGATCGGCTTGCCGTTGTCGAGCGTCTCGACGACGGCGAGTTCGCGGGAGCGTTCGGCGATGCCCCGGGCGATCCGGAACAGGTACGTGCCGCGCTGGGCCG
>DATDBV010000455.1:0-5580 GCA_036524715.1 Nakamurella sp.
ATCAGGGTGAACCTGCGGTTCGGCGCCTGACAGCCGCACGCATCGCTGCGAGATCCACATGAGCAGCTATCTTCGACTGCTGATGCGGATCTCGGATCGGCTGGCCAGGACCAGGCTGATCAACTCGGCGCCGAAACCGGCAATTCGTCGCGGTTTCGCCGAGATGATCAGCGCGGCGGCAGGTACCGGCGGCCGAAGCGGACGTTCCGTGATGTTCGGAATCCCTAGATTCGACTGATCAGCGTGGCCGACCCTCCGCGGGGTCAGCCGGTGGCGGGCCCCAGGTCCAGGATCGTGAGGATCGGCTCGCCTTCCTCGTCGGAGGCGGCCAGGTCGACCTCGACGCTCAGCCCCCAGTCCCGGTCACCCGCCGGGTCGTCGAAGATCTGCCGCACGTGCCACTTCTCGGGCATCTTCTGGATGAGCACGAACGCGACCGACCGGGCGTCGGCCCCGATGCCGAGTTCGTCGTACTCGTCCCAATAGCCGTGCATCGCCGACGCCCATGAGTCGGCCCGCCAGCCCTGGCTCCCGTGCAGCTCACCCAGCGCGGCGTAGTCTTCCCGGGCCAGCAGTTCGAGCCGGCGAAACAGGGCGTTGCGCACCATGACGGTGAAACCCCGTTCGTTGGCGGTGATCCCGCGCGCAGCGAGCGGCGGGCGCACCTCGCCCGAGGCACCGGGCAGGATGAGCTCGTCGACGTCGGGATGCGCGAGCGCCTCCCATTCGTCGAGCAGGCTGGAATCCACCCCGCGGACGAGTTCGCCCAGCCAGGAGGTGATGTCGGTGAGATCCTCTGTCCGGGCGGCGTGCGGCACGGTGCGGCGCAGCGCCCGGTAGGCGTCCGCGAAATACCGCAGCACCACCCCCTCGGACCGGGTCAAGGTGTAGAAGGCGACGTACTCGGAGAACGTCATCGCCCGCTCGTACATGTCGCGGATGACGGACTTGGGTTCGGGCTGATACTCGGCGATCCACGGCGCACCCTTGCGGTACGCCTCGTACGCGACCTCGATGAGATCGGCGAGCGGCTTGGGGTAGTCGACCTCTTCGAGCAGCGCCATCCGGTCGTCGTACTCGATGCCCTCGGCCTTCATCGCCGCCACCGCCTCGCCGCGAGCCTTGAACCGCTGCGCACTCAGTACCGGTCGCGGACCCTCCAGAGTCGCCTCAATCAGCGAGATGGCGTCCAGCGCATAGGTATCCGCCTGCCGATCGAGGATGTCCAGCGCGGCCAGGGCCAGCGGCGAGAGGGGCTGGTCCAGCGCGAAGTCCAGCTGCAGGTCCATCGTCAGCCGGTGGCGGCGGCCGGTCGGGTCCGGCTCGTCGAGCCGCTCCACGATGCCCGCCCCGATCAGCGCCTTGCCGATCGCGATGGCCCGCAACGCATGTCGCAGCTGCCGCGGGCGTGGCTCGTGACTGCCCTCGATCAGCCGGCGCATCGACTCGAAGGCGTTCCCCGGCCGGGAGACGACCCCGAGGACCATCGCATGGGACACCCGGAAGTGCGAGGTCAGCGGTTCGGGGTCGGCCGCGACGAGCTTGTCGAACGTGGTCTCGGACCAGCCGACGAATCCCTCCGGCGGCTTGCGGCGCACCACCTTTCGCTTCTTGGCAGCATCGGCACCGGCCTTGGCGACGGCCCGTTCGTTCTCGATGACGTGTTCGGGAGCCAGCACCACGACGTCACCGGCGACGTCAAATCCGGCCCGGCCGGCCCGGCCGGCGATCTGGTGGAACTCACGGGCGGACAGCAGCCGGGTGCGGCGGCCGTCGTACTTGCTCAGCGCGGTCATCAGGACCGTGCGGATCGGCACGTTGATGCCGACGCCCAGGGTGTCGGTCCCGCAAATCACCTTCAGCAGGCCGGACTGGGCGAGCTTTTCCACCAGCCGCCGGTACTTGGGCAGCATGCCGGCATGGTGCACGCCGATGCCGTGCCGGACCAGCCGGGACAATGTCCGGCCGAAGCCCGGGGAGAACCTGAACTCGCCGATGACGTCGGCGATCTCGTCCCGTTCGGCCCGGGTGGCCACCGCGATGCTGGACAGCGCCTGGGCCCGTTCCAGGGCGGCGGCCTGGGTGAAGTGCACGATATATACCGGCGCCCGCTGCGTTTCCAGCAGGTCCTGCAGGGTCTCGGTCAGCGGCACCAGGGTGTACGAGTAGTGCAGGGGTACCGGCCGGGGCACGTCGGTGATGATCGCGGTTGACCGGCCGGTCCGCCGGGTCAGATCGTCGCCGAAAAAGCGAACGTCGCCGAGGGTGGCGGACATGAGCACGAACTGGGCCCGGGTCAGTTCGAGCAGCGGCACCTGCCAGGCCCAGCCGCGCTGCGGGTCGCCGTAGTAGTGGAACTCGTCCATCACCACGATGCCGGCGTCGGCGTCGGCACCACCGCGCAGCGCCACCGAAGCCAGGATCTCCGCTGTGCAGCAGATGATCGGCGCGGCCGCGTTGACCGCGGAGTCACCGGTGATCATGCCGACCGCGGACGGGCCGAAGATGTCGACCAGGTCGAAGAACTTCTCCGACACCAGCGCCTTGATCGGCGCGGTGTAGTAAGAGCGACGGCCGGTGGCCAGCCCGGTGAACAGCGCGGCCGTGGCGACCAGGCTCTTCCCGGATCCGGTCGGAGTGCCCAGGATGAGGTTGGACTCGGCGACGATCTCCAGCAGCGACTCCTCCTGGTGGGCGTACAGCGGCAGCCCCCGGTCGGTCGCCCAGGTGGCGAAGATGTCGATCAGCTCGTCGGGATCGGATTGGGTTCCGGT
The DNA here is from genome assembly GCA_036524715.1 of Nakamurella sp. GTDB lineage: Bacteria > Actinomycetota > Actinomycetes > Mycobacteriales > Nakamurellaceae > Nakamurella. The sequence goes on from DATDBV010000455.1 coordinate 2,775, forward strand.
CGGCTGCCAGCCCAGCGGGGTGTCCCAGGTGGTCTCGCCGTCACGCGTCGGGACCAGGTCGGCGAGCGTCATGCGGTCCAGCTTGTCACGGCACTGTGTGCCTACCATCGGCTCACCCACCACTGGAGGCCGCCCATGGACACCGCACCCGCCCGCACCGCCGCGCCGGCGAAGCGCGCCACTGCCGGGGTGAGGGTCTGGCGCGGGATCATCGCGGTCACGGCGTGGTGGGGGCTCATCGACGCGCTCGATGGTGAGTTCGCGCAGCTGAAGTACTTCTCGCAGGTCACCACGCTGACGGTGGCGCTCGCCGCGACGGCCGGGGTGCTGGCGGCGGGGGTGACCGGCCGGGCGACGGCGCTGGCCTGGGGTCGGGGCGCGTCGACGACCTACGCGGTGGTGACCGCGGTGATCTACCAAATGCTGCTCTCCGGTGATCTGTCGACGACGTCGAGCCTGCTGGAGCACGCCGTGGTGCCGGCGCTGGCGGCGATCGACTGGGTGGTATTCGGCCCGGGCCTGCGGCAGCGGTGGTGGCTGCCGCTGACCTGGCTGATCCTGCCGATCTGCTATCTGGGCATGTACTACAACCTCCGGACGTCGTCCGGCCGTCCGTTGTACCCGTTCCTGAATCCGGACGCCGGCGGTCGGTTCTGGACCTGGGTGGGAATCATGCTGGTCGTGTTCGCGCTGGCCGGGTTCGTGGTGTGGGCGGTCGGCCTGCTGCGCTCGGGTTGGCCGCGGGGCCGCCGCGAATGATCGACCCTCATTCCGTGATCGTGCCCGGCCGGCGCAACAGCGCCGGGAGCAGCGCGGCACCAGGCGGGTCGGCCTGGTCGGCCAGCCTGTCGTCGGGGTTGTAGAGGGCGCACACCTTCAGCGACAGGCAGCCGCAGCCGATGCAGCTGTCCAGCCGGTCGCGCAGCGCCTCGATCGCGGCGATCCGGTCGTTCAGCCGGTGCCGCCAGTCCCGGGAGATGCGGCGCCAGTCCGTGGCCGTCGGCGCCCGGTCGACGGGCAGGTGTGCGAGCTCGTCGCGGATCTCGTCCAGGGACAGGCCGACGTTGCGTGCGGCCCTGATGAACGCCAGCCTGCGCAACACGATCCGCTCGTACCGACGCTGACGGCCCGCGGTCCGGCGGGCCGCGATGAGGCCCTCCCGCTCGTAGAACCGCAGCGCCGACGCGGCAAAGCCGCTGCGCGCGGACACCTGTGACACGGTCAGCAGTTCCGTCCCGACCATCGAACCACCGTAGCTTGACTTAAACCTGACTTCAACTTGAAGAATGGAATCGTCTTCCTGCAAGAAGGAGAGTTTCATGCCACGAGCACTCATCACCGGCGCGTCGGCCGGTCTGGGCAGAGCACTGGCCACCGAGCTCGCCGCCCACGGCTGGCATCTGGTCGTCACCGCTCGACGTGCCGACCGGTTGGCGGCGGCCGCGCAGGGACTGCCCGGTGCGGGGTCGGTCACGACGATCGCCGGGGACGTCGCCGATCCCGTCCACCGGGCCGAGGTCGTCGCCGAGATTCGGCGGACCGGCTCGCTCGACCTGCTGGTGAACAACGCGAGCAGCCTGGGGCCCACGCCCCTGCGCGAGCTCGGCCGGCTGTCCGTCGACGACGTGGAGCGGGTTCTGGCGGTCAACCTGCTCGGACCCTTCGCCCTCATCGCGGCCCTGCTCCCGGCGTTGTCCACCGCACACGGCATGGTGATCGACATCTCCTCGGACGCGGCGGTCGAGCACTATCCCGGCTGGGGCGCCTACGGGGCGAGCAAGGCCGCGCTCGACCACCTGACCCTCACCTTCGGTGTCGAGAATCCCGACATCGCCTGTTATGCGATCGATCCCGGTGACATGCGGACCGACATGCAGCAGGCGGCGTTCCCCGGGGAGGACATCAGCGACCGGCGACTCCCGGTCGACGTCGTCCCCGCCCTGCTCGACCTGATCCAGCGGCGACCCCCAGGTGGACGCCACCGAGCGGGCGAGACCCGCGCCGAACCGGCCGGCACCGGAGCCCCGCCCGACCTCGCGGCCGCCGACCGGTGAGCGCTCTGCTGACCGCGCCGTCGACCACGTTCAGCGCCCGGGACATCCGGACGGCGACCGAGCCACCCGAGTACCGGGGCCTGACCCGCGACGGAGTCCGGCTGCTGGTCACGGACGGCGCCGGCATCACCCACACCGGATTCACCGACCTGCCCGCGCACCTGCTGTCGGGTGACGTGCTGGTGGTCAACGACTCCGCAACCCTGCCGGCCGAGGTCGACGGTCGCCGATCGTCCGGGCGACCGGTGATCGTGCACCTGGCCACCGACCTGGGCGACGGCCGCTGGGTCGCCGAGTTGCGCAGCGCACCGGACGCGGCAGCGCCGGAGCTGGACGGGGAGCCGGGCGAGACGGTGCACCTGCCCGGGCGGGCCCGGCTGCGGCTCCTGGGACCGTATCCGGGGCCGGGACCGACCGGGTCGGGGAACCGGCTGTGGCGGGTACGGGTTCTCGGGATCCGCGCGGTTGTGCCGTACCTGCACCGGTACGGGCGTCCCATTGCCTACGGCTACCTCGGTCGCCGGTTCCCGCTGGCCGACTACCAGACGATATTCGGGGTTCGGCCCGGCAGTGCGGAAATGCCCAGTGCCGGACGACCGTTCACTACGGACCTGGTGTCCCGCCTGGAGGCCGGCGGCGTGGCCGTGGTGCCGGTCACCCTGCACACCGGGGTGTCCTCCCAGGACGCCGGTGAGGCGCCGCAGGCCGAGTGTTTCGAGGTCCCGGAGCCGACCGCGGCACGGGTGCGCGCC
>DATDBV010000456.1:0-2314 GCA_036524715.1 Nakamurella sp.
CCCGGCCAGCACCCCGGCCGGATGACCCGGCAGCACCTCGTCGACGATCTCGGTCATCCGCTTGCGGGTGCCCTGCTCGAGCCCCTTCACCAGGCTGACGACGGGTGCCCACGGCCGCAGGTAGGGGGCCAGGTCGTCCAGTGCGCCGCGGAACCCGTGCGAGGGCACCGCCATGATCAGGATGTCGGCCGGCTCCACCGCCGCCGGCAGGTCGGTGGTCGCAGTCAGGTCGGGGGCCAGCTCGAAGCCGGGCAGGTACCGCTCGTTGGTGTGCCCGGTGTTGATCTGGTCAACCACCTCGGCCGATCGGCCCCAGATCACGGTGGGGGAGTGCCGGGCGACGATCGACGCGACGCTGGTCCCCCAGGAGCCGGATCCGATCACCGCCACCTTCGGTTGGCGCCGCAGCGCGGTGGGGGCCGTCACCTGAACGCGCCGTGGATGCCATGACTTGTCATGGACAGCAGTCTGTAGCAGAGCGCTCTGCCGTGCACCTCACAGTTCGAGCGGGCGGCCATGGTGTCTCCCGCGGCCGTCCTGTGCGAGGGTAGGTGGGCCATTCACCGGCACGCAGGCCACCGGCGCGACCCGATTCGACCGATGATCGGAGGGGTACTCCACCGTGTCCAACAGGCTGATAGAAGGGCTCGAACGACTCATGACGTTCTCTCGGGTGCGCGCCCGCCACCTCAAAGGTGCCCCACCCGAGCCGGGACCGACGGCCGCGGGTCCCCTCCCGCGGGTGATCATCGACCCCCCCGTCATCCGGGGCCAATGCCTCGGCGAACTGGACCGCCGGACCTATCTGGGGATCGATGGCGTTCGCGACTACGCGCTGTACGTTCCGCCGGGACTGACCGGGGGGCAGGTGCCGCTCGTCGTCATGCTGCACGGTGGTACCCAGGCCGCGGCCGACTTCGCCGTCGGGACCGACATGAACTGCCTGGCCGACAACTATTCCTTCGTCGTGGTCTATCCGGAGCAGTCGCGCGAGGCGAATCCGGCCGGCTACTGGAACTGGTTCCGGCCGCAGGACCAGCAGGCCGGCAGCGGCGAACCGGGCATCATCGCCGGCATCGTCGCGGAGGTGATGGCCGAGCTGCCCATCGACGCGGGAGCGGTCTTCGTGGCCGGGCTGTCGGCGGGCGGGGCGATGTCCGCGGTGATGGCAGCGGCCTACCCGGAGGTGTTCGCCGCGGCGGGAGTGCATTCGGGCGTCGGGTACCGGGCGGCGTCGGACGTGGGGTCGGCTTTCGGCGTCATGCAGAACGGCGGCAAGCCGGATCCGCACGGGATCGTCCCGGTGATCGTCTTCCATGGCACCCGGGACGCCACCGTCGCCGCCGTCAACGGCGAGCAGATCGTGCGGGCGGCCCGGTCGGGTGAGCCCGACTCCGGCCCGGTGACCTCCGACCGGGTGGCTGCCCAGGACGGGGTCCGGGGCTACACCCGATCCGTGCACCTGGATGCCGCCGGCCGGGTCCACGTCGAATCGTGGCTGGTGGACGGGGCTGGTCACGCATGGTTCGGCGGGCGGACGGCCGGCAGCTACACCGACCCCACCGGGCCCGACGCGTCGCTGGAGATGGTCCGGTTCTTCCTGTCGCACCGGGGACGGGTGCGCACCCCGCAAGGCTGATCCCTCGGCTCCCGCGCCCCGTCCGGTCTCCCTCGGCTTCCCGTCCCGTCGATCTGCCACATTCTGACCTGGTCCCGGCGATCGCGGGGCCGAACCTGGCAGACAGATGGTTCTGGCGGATGGATGGATCCGATCGGGGTCCGGCAGACTGGGCGCATGCCGGAGCTGCCCGAGGTCACCGCCTTGGCCGCGTTCCTGACCGACCACGCGGCCGGGCAGAGCATCGTCGCGGTCAACGTCGCCGCGCTGAACGTGCTGACCACCTACGACCCGCCGGCGTCCGTGCTGGCCGGGCGGACGATCAGCGGAGCCGGCCGGCACGGCAAGTTTCTCGATCTGATCACCACACCCGGCCCGAACTCGCCGGCGGACGCCCCAGCCGACCTGCACCTGATCCTGCACCTGGCCCGCGCCGGCTGGCTGCGCTGGTCGGAGGCGATCTCGCCGCGGCCGCCGAAAATGGGCGGCCCGATCGCCCTGCGGCTGGTGTTCAGCGGCGGCGGCGGGTTCGACGTCACCGAGGCGGGCACGCGCAAGTCGGTGGCGGCCGCGGTGGTGACCGACCCGCGGGCCGTGCCCGGGGTGGCCCGGCTCGGCCCGGACGCGCTCGAGCTGACCCGGGACGCGCTGCAGAAGGTGCTGGCCGGGCAGTCCGGGCGGATCAAGAACGTCATC
>DATDBV010000457.1:0-3620 GCA_036524715.1 Nakamurella sp.
CCCACCGCGGTCCTGGTGCCGCAGGAGGTCGACGCGCTCTTCGCGAACCTCCGCGAGCTCAAGGCCGAGGGTCACACCCTCATCTTCATCTCCCACAAGCTCGACGAGGTGCTCGCGATCGCCGACGACATCACCGTCATGCGTCGCGGCACCACGGTCGGGGAGGCCCGGCCCGAGGGCACCACCAAGCGTCAGCTCGCCGAGCTCATGGTCGGCTCGGAGCTGCCCTCGCCGCAGACCGAGGAGTCCACGGTCACCGACCGGGTCCAGCTCGAGGTCCGCGACCTGACCCTCCACGACTCGTTCGGACGCGCGCTGCTCACCGACATCGATCTGACGATCCGCCGCGGCGAGGTGCTCGGCATCGCCGGCGTCGAGGGCAACGGCCAGGCCGAACTGGTCGACGCGATCATGGGTATCCGGCCGATCGCCTGGGGCGCCATCGAGCTGAGCGGCGCGGACGTCGGGCGCCTGTCCACCGCGGCCCGGCGCCACTCCGGCGTCGGCTTCATCCCGGAGGACCGGCACCGGCAGGGCCTGATGCTGGAGGGCACGCTCTGGGAGAACCGGGTCCTTGGGCACCAGATGCGGCGACCGTCGGCCCGGGGTTGGCTGCTGGACCGGGCGGCCGCCCGCGCCGACACCCGGCGGATCGTCGAGACGTTCGACGTGCGCACCCCGGGCATCGAGGTGACCGCGGCCTCGCTGTCCGGCGGCAACCAGCAGAAGCTGATCGTCGGCCGGGAAATGAGCGAGGACCCGGTCCTGCTCATCGCCTCGCACCCCACCCGCGGCGTGGACGTCGGCGCGCAGGCGGCGATCTGGGAGCACCTGCGGACCGCCCGGGCGGCCGGTCTGGCGGTTCTGCTCATCTCGGCCGACCTGGAGGAGCTGATCGGCATGTCCGACCGGCTCACCGTCATCCTGCGCGGCCGGCTCACCGGCACCTACGATCCGCGGACCGTCACCCCCGAGCAACTCGGCGCGGCGATGACCGGAGCGGCGGACGAGACCACGGGAGAGGTGGCCTGATGAGCGAGGCTTGCCGAGCGAACCGTGAGCACGGTCGCGGCGCCCGCGACCGGGTGACCGAGCCTGCGAGGTGCCCGGGGAGGGCGGCGCGATGACCGGCTCGAGGGGACGCCGGATCCTGCTGGGCGCCGCGGCCCCGGTGGGCGCGCTGGCGTTCTCGGTGCTCATCACGTCGATCCTGCTGATCATCACCGGGCACAACCCGATCGAGGCGTTCGGCGCGATGGCCGGCGCGTTCGAGCGCATCCGGGTCGTGCTCGGAACGATCAACCAGACGGCTGTCTACTACCTGTCCGCGGTGGCCGTGGCGATCGGGTTCAAGATGAACCTGTTCAACATCGGCGTCGACGGGCAGTACCGGCTGGCCGCGATGCTGGCCGCGGCGGTGGCCGGGGCCGCCTGGATGAGCTCGCTGCCCGGCTTCCTCCGCGTCGCCATCACCCTGCTCGTCGCGATGGCAGTGGGCGCGGCCTGGGCCGGGGTGGCCGCCCTGCTCAAGGTGACCCGTGGGGTCAGCGAGGTGATCAGCACGATCATGCTGAACGCGATCGCCACCTTCATCGTCGCCTACCTGCTGACCCCGCAGCGGCTGGCCGTGCTGGACGGCAACAACATCGGCACCCCCAAGATCACCGAGGGTGGGCAGCTGCCGGTGTTCGAGTTCGAGGGCTCGACCACGCCGCTGTTTTCCCTGGTGTTCCTGGCCGCGTTGGTGGGCATCCTGTACGCGCTGATGCTGTCCCGCACCGTGTTCGGGTTCAACATCAAGGCCACCGGGCTGTCCGAATCCGCGGCCATCGCCTCCGGCATATCGGTGCGCAAGATGATCGTCTCGGCGATGCTGCTGTCCGGGGCGGTCGCCGGGCTGATCGGGATGCCGGAACTGCTCAACGGCACCGCCGCGTCCTACTCGTTGAACTTCCCGACCGGCATCGGCTTCACCGGCATCGCGATCGCCCTGCTTGGCCGGAACCACCCGGTCGGCATGGTGTTCTCAGCGCTGCTCTGGGCGGCGCTGGACTCGTCGGCGAACGCGCTCCAGGGGGTGGGGGTGCCCCGCGAGCTCGTGACGATCATGCAGGGCATCATCGTGCTGTCCGTGGTCGTCGCCTATGAGTTCGTCCGCCGGTACCGGCTGGTCCTCGAGGCCAAGGACGTGGCCCGGGCGCTGGCCGCCAAGTCCGGGCAAGCTCCGGCGGTGAGCAGATGAGCGTCGATTCGGATCTCGCCGTTCCGCTGCCGAGGTCGCCGGCGCCGAAACGGAACCTGAGCCCGGTGATGTGGCTGGGCCTCGTGGCCATCGGCATCGCCGTAGTGTCGCTGGTCCGGATCTGGACCGGCGCGAACAACCTGGACTCGTCCGGCGCGATCCAGGCCGCGATCACCGCCGCCACCCCGATCGCGTTGGCCGGCCTCTCGGGTCTGTGGTCGGAACGGGCCGGCGTGGTCAACATCGGCATCGAGGGCATGATGATCCTCGGGACCTTCGGCGCCGGCTATGCCGGGTATCAGTGGGGGCCGTGGGCAGGGGTGTTCTTCGGGGTCTTCTGCGGCCTGCTCGGCGGCCTGCTGCACGCGTTGGTCACCGTCACCGTCGGCGTCGATCACATCATCTCGGGCGTGGCGATCAACATTCTGGCGCCCGGACTGACCCTGTACCTGTCCCGGTTGCTGTTCACCGACGCCCCCGGCGGCGGTCAGCGGCAGTCGCCGCCGGTGCCGGACGTCGGCCGGATCACCCTGCCGTTCCTGTCCGACTGGCTCGGCGAGATCGAGGACAAGGGCTGGTTCTTCGTCTCCGACGTGGCCGGCATCCTGCGCGGCATGTGCACCAACCTGTCGTTGTTGACCGTGCTGGCCGTGCTGCTGATCATCGGCACCGGGTTCGTGCTGTGGCGGACCCGGCTCGGGCTGCGGCTGCGGTCGGTGGGCGAGGCTCCCTACGCGGCGGAGTCGTTGGGCGTCAACGTGTACTGGTACAAGTACGTCGCGGTGTCCATCTCGGGCGCTCTGGCCGGGCTCGCCGGCGCGTTCCTGGTGGTGGGCCTGAAGTTCCAGGACGGCCAGACCGGCGGTCGCGGTTACATCGGCCTGGCCGCGATGATCTTCGGCAACTGGCGGCCGGGCGGGATGGCGCTGGGCGCCTCGCTGTTCGGATACACCGACGGCGTGCAGCAGTACGACGCGACCGGGTCCGCCATGCACGCGTTCCTGGTCCTGGTGGCCATCGCCCTCGTGGTGGTGGCGGTGCTGCAGTACCGGTCCGGTCACCCGGTGGTCGCCGGGGTGGCGGCCGTCATCGCGGCACTGTGCCTGTGGTGGTTCCTGGCGACCGACGAGCTGCCGCAGCAGCTGGTGAAGGCCGCGCCGTACGCGATCACCCTGCTGGTGATGGGATTGGCGTCGCAGAACCTGCGGATGCCCAAGGCCGACGGACAGATCTATCGCAAGGGTGGTCACTGAATGTCCGGTGTCGAGGTCGAGCCCGACTGGGGGCTGCTGCGGGTCTCGGCGATCGAGGCGGCCGAGGCGGCCTACTGCCCGTACTCGGGACTGCAGGTCGGCGCCGCGGCCCTCGTGGACGACGG
>DATDBV010000458.1:0-4848 GCA_036524715.1 Nakamurella sp.
CCGCGGACGCGGAACTCGGCCAGCGCCCGGCGGGCCCGGGCCACCGCCTGGCCCCAGTCCCGACCGCGGCAGGTGAGCTTGACCAGCAACGAGTCGAAGTGGGCGGACACGTCGGCCCCGGAGTGCACCGTGCCACCGTCGACCCGGACCCCGCCGCCGCCGGGCGACCGGTAGGTGTTGATCTTGCCGGTGTCCGGCCGGAAACCGTTGGCCGGATCCTCGGTGGTGATCCGGCACTGCAGGGCGGCGCCGTTCACCCGGATCTCGTCCTGCCGCAGACCCAGGTCGTCCAGCGTCTCGCCGGCGGCGATTCGGATCTGCGCGCCGACCAGGTCGACATCGGTCACCTCCTCGGTGACCGTGTGCTCAACCTGGATGCGCGGGTTCATCTCGATGAAGTGGTAGCGGGCGTCCGGCCCGTCCCCCTCGACCAGGAATTCGACGGTGCCCGCGTTGACATAGCCGATGTGCCGGGCGAAGGCCACCGCGTCGGCGCAGATCCGTTCACGCAGGCCGGGATCCAACCCGACCGCGGGGGCCACCTCGATGACCTTCTGGTGCCGGCGCTGCACCGAGCAGTCCCGCTCGAACAGGTGGATGGTGCCGGCCGGATCGCCCTGGGCGCCGCGGTGGTCGGCCAGGATCTGCACCTCGATGTGTCGGGGTTCGATGACCGCGCGCTCCAGGAACACGGTGGGGTCGCCGAACGCGGAATCCGCCTCGCGCATCGCGGTGGCCAGCGCCTCGGGAAGATCAGCCAGCGCGTCCACTTTGCGCATGCCCCGACCGCCGCCACCGGCCACCGCCTTGACGAACACCGGAAAGCCGATCTCGCCGGACGCCTCGATCAGCGTCGGGATGTCGGACGAAGGCGCGCTGGACGGCAGCACCGGCACCCCGGCCGCGGAGGCCGCCGCGACCGCGGTCGCCTTGTTGCCGGCCATCTCCAGCACCGCCGCCGACGGCCCGATGAACGTGATGCCGGCGTCCGCGCAGGCCTGGGCCAGGTCCGGGTTCTCGGACAGGAAGCCATAGCCGGGGTACACCGCGTCCGCGCCGGCGGCGACCGCGGTGCGCACGATGGTGTCGATGTCCAGGTAGGCCCGCACCGGATGGCCCCGCTCGCCGATCTGGTACGCCTCGGTGGCCTTCTGCCGATGCACCGAGTTGCGATCCTCCCACGGGAACACCGCCACCGAGTCGATGCCGAGCTCCCAGGCGGCGCGGAACGCGCGGACCGCGATCTCGCCCCGGTTGGCCACCAGGATCTTGGTGATCATCCCACCGCCTCTTCCATTGTCGGCGAGCCCGGGATCGTGGTGGGCCGCGCTGCCAGCAACCTACAACGGCGGTCGGACAGCGACCGACCGCGCGCCGGCGCTGATATCGCTGAAGCGCTGAAGCGCTGACCTGCCGCTGCGGCCACCATTCAGATTCGGGACGTCCCGAGGACGTCTACGAGACGATCCGCCGGCGCGTCCGGGCCGCGGGTCAGTCGATCCAGGCGAACATGCTCAGGCAGGTGACCGAGCAGGCTCGCCGACGATCCAAGGACGAGGCGCTGGCGGAACTCGACGCCATGTGGGCCGACAGCGATTCCCCCGGATTGACCGTCGACTTCGTGTCGGACGCACTGGACGAACTGCGTCGATGAAGGACCAAGTCGTGGACGCGTCCGCACTGCTCCTGGGCTTCATTCCGGCCGAACAACGCGACTCACGGACACCCGATCGATTGACCGGGACACTGTGGCACGCTCCGCACCTCATCGACGCCGAGTGCGGACATGTTATGCGTCGGGCAGCACGCCGAGGCGTCCTGACCGCCACTCAGGGCCAGGTCGCCCTGGATTCGGCGGCCGGCCTGATCGACGGACGGTTCGCTCACGATCGCCCATTGCGCGACGGCGCCTGGTCCCTTCGCGTCCAGCTGAGCTTCTGCCACGCCCTATTCGTCGCCCTTGCGGCCCGGCCCGACCTGCCGCTGGTGACGTGCGACCGCAGGCTCGCGAGTGTTCCGGGGCTGCCATGTCGGGTGGAGCTGGTCGGCTGATCGCTGCTGGCTCCTTGTCAAACTTGGTGGTGTCCATGGCGGCCAGCAACCGTTGTTGGTGGTCATGGGCCGGCCGGGATGAGTAGCTGGAGCACCACCTCCGACGCGCGCCCCCTACCCATCCCCTACCCAGCCGCTTCGCCGCCGCCGGCCGGATTCACTGTCAAGCCGCCGGCCGCTGACCGAACCAAAGGGGTCAGGTTTCATCCACAGCCAGGGTAAGGCTTTGAGCGCTAGCCTGACCTTCCGATGATCATGGGTTCCTGACGGCGACCGGCGGGGCAGATTCGCGCGTTTCCCTTGCGCCACACGGTGTTGGTGCTTGATCGGGCACCGGTCGCGGTGTATGACCTAAATGTGACTAGCCTTTACCCGAAGAAGATCGGCGGGAACACCTACTGGTACCTGCGCGAGATGGCTCGGGTGGGCGGCAAGCCGAAGATGGTCTCCGAGCGGTACCTGGGCACTGCCGCCGATGTCGAGGCGCTGCTGGATGCCCGCGAGCGGCAGGTGATGCCCGACCGACCCGGCACCTGGCCTTCGGTGACGTCGCCGCGGTCTGGGGCATGCTGGACGAGCTGGGGGTGGCCGGGATCATCGACGAGCAGGTCGGGTCGGGCCCGTCCGGGCTGCCGCTGTCGCCCGGGGTCTACCTGGCCCTGGCGACGCTGAACCGGGTGGTCGCGCCCTGCTCGAAGGCGGGCATCGCGGACTGGTGGCGCAGCACCGCGGGCGACCGGTTCACCAAGATCAGCGCGTCGGCCTTGGACCACCGGCGATTCTGGGACGCGATGCACGCGGTCACCCTGAGCGACCTCGAGCAGATCAGCCAGTCGATCACCCTGCGGCTCATCGAGATCTCCGGCGTGGACACCTCTTCGGTGGCCCTGGACATGACCAACTTCGCCACCTTCATCGCCACCGCGAATGACAGGGCGCCGATCGCGCAGCGTGGCAAGGCCAAACAGAAGCGCGCCGATCTGCGCCTGGTCGGTCTCGGGCTGGTCGTCACCCGGGACGGCGGTATCCCGCTGACCTGGCACGCCTACCCCGGCGACCGGCCCGACGTCACCCAGTTCGCCACGATGATCAGCGCACTACGCGGCCGGTACCAGGCGATCGCCGCCGCGACCGGACACGGCGCCGACGCGCACGGCGAGATCGACATGGCGGTGGTCTTCGACGCCGGCCAGAACAGCCAGGACAACTTCGCCCACCTCGCCGAACAACAGCTGCACTACATCGGTTCGGTCCCGGCCTCGGACTGCCCGGACCTGACCGCCCTGCCCGCCGGCGCGCGCGCTCCGGTCGACCCGGACCGGTTCGGCGCCCTGAGCGCCCACGACACCCGTCGCGAGGTCTACGGCAGCCAACGCCGGGCGATCCTGACCCACTCACCCGAACTCCACCGGGCCCAGGCCGCCGGCCTCGACGGCACCACCCTGGCCAAGGCCGGCCGCAAGCTCGACGAGCTGGCCGCCACCCTGGCCCGCGGCAAGACCCGCCGGGCCAAGCAGAAGGTGCACGCCGAGATCGAGCAGATCACCGCCAAACCCTGGATCCGGCGAGTGATCACCTGGCAACTGACCGGCGAACAACCCAAAGACCTGCGACCGACCTGGCGCGTCGACCCCGACGCCCGGGCCGCGCTGGAAGAAGAACTGTTCGGCAAACACGTCCTGATCACCGACCACGACGACTGGCCCGTCGCGGAGATCGTCGCCGGCTACCGCTCCCAGTCCGAAGCCGAATTCGGCTTCCGCCAGCTCAAGGACCGCCACGTCGTCTCGTTCTCGCCCATGCACCACTGGACCGAGCACAACATCACCGTGCACGTGTTCACCTGCGTGCTCGCCCTGCAAATCGCCCACCTGATGCGCCGCCGGGCCCGCCGGGCCGGCCTGGACCTCAGCGTGCGAGCACTGCTGGACCAGCTCGCCGGCATCGAAGAGACCGTCCTGCTGTACCAGGGCCCCAAGGGCCGGCCCAAGGCACGACGCATGCTCACCGAGACCACACCCGTCCAGGACCAGCTCAGCGACCTCTTCACCCTCGACCGCTACGCGCCCCGCACATAGCAATGTCGAAGCATCGTTAGGTCATACACCTCAGCCACTCCGAAACCCCAGTAGCACAAGCGAAACAGACTCTCACCCCCATGATCATCGGAAACTCAGGCTAGCCAGGTCCGTCAACTTGCCCCGGTGGCAGTACTTGCGCGGGAAGCAACGCGGGGTTGCCGACGCGGACAAGCTCGAGCTTGGCGGTGAGCCGAGCCGGGGTCCGCGGACCGATCAGACGCTTTTGAGCGGCATGTCCAGACCGAGACCGATCTGTTCAAACATTTCGCGTTCCGACCTGCTCACTTTCCATCCATCTCGCCGGAATCAATATTGGCGAGGACAACACCGACATCGCGGTCGTATACCCGGGGAGTGGACTGACTCGAGACCGCCGACCTATCCTCGGCGGGCGGCCGTCGGCCGCACGTGTCGAGATCGGCGGGTTCTCGTGAAAGGCCTGTGCAGCTCGATGACGAACCCGGGTCCAGCCACGGGGACCGGACGACTCGGCGCACGGACGTGGGGTGCGCTCGCGGTAGCCGGGGTCGTGATCGCGTTCTCGCTCAGCTCGACCCTGGTCAAGCGCGCGGAGACCCCCGGTGTCCTGGTCGCGTTCTGGCGGCTGGTCGTGGTCAGCCTGGCCTGGAACTTGATCCTGTGGGGCACCGGCCGCCGGGTCACGGTTCAGAATGTGCGGCAGGCGATCGTCCCGGGCGTGTTCTTCGGCCTCAAC
>DATDBV010000459.1:0-13834 GCA_036524715.1 Nakamurella sp.
CCGATCGCCAGGTCGGCGGGGCCGAGCAGGCAGGCGCTGACCATCGCGGCATCGTGCTCGGTGTGCGCCCTGGCGTCCAGACCGACCCGGCTCAGTTTCGCGGTCAGGTCCAAAGCGACCAGACCGGACGCGCCGATGCCGTACACATCGATCCGCCGGGCCGACCTGATCAATGCGATCACCTTGTCCAGGACAACCGGATCGACCAGTTCGGCAGTGGCGCGGAGCTGTTCGGACTCGAAGGCCGCCAGCTTCGCCAGCACGGTTCCGATCCTGTCACCTTCGGCGATGTCGGCCTCCAACGGGACACCGTCGTCCCGATCGTTCGAGCCCCCGTGCGCCGCCAACGCGAGCCGCAGCTGCGGATACCCTTCGAAGCCGAGCCGGCGAGCGGCGCGGACAACGGTTGCGGTGCTCGTCGACGCCTGCTCGGCAAGCTCGTTGACTGTCAGGGCCGACGCCGCCGCGGCGTCGGCCTGCAGGATCTGACCGATCCTGGCCTCCGCGGGGCTCATGCCGGGCATCATCGCCCGGATCCGGGCGACCAGATCCGACGGTGTGGAGCTGGTCGATGCCGTCACCGCGGCGAGGTTGTCGGTCATGACGCCCCGATCGGCAACATTCGCGTGACTTCCTGCGCGGCCATGGGAACCGTCCCCTCCAGGGTCATGTCATCGGGGCCTTCCTGATGCGTTACATAGTTTCACACAGGAGTGCTTCGAATGTCAAGTATTTGCACGCACGATGAGCGGCGGGGTGCCGGAACACCGGGATCACGGGCAGCGCAATGGGATCGATGCTGCGGTCGTACGCTGTCGAACGACCGCGGCATCATGACAAGATACGGACCGTGCCTTACTGTTTGACAGGTGTCTAACACCCGACTGGTCAGCCGTATGCACCCCGACGACCGCCGGGATCAAATCGTTCGCGTCGCGGCCGAGCACTTCGCCCGCGAGGGCTACGACCGGGCGTCGATGAGCAGGATCGCGCGGGAGGCCGGGGTCACGCGTGCCCTGATCTATCACTACTTCGCAGGCAAGGAAGCCGTGCTCGAAGCGGTGCTGCGCCGCGAGGCCGACACACTGCTGACGGCCACCGCCCCCGATCCGACCCTGTCCGCGGGCGAGAATCTCGTGCGGGCGCTGGACGCGTACCTGGATCACTTCGCGGCGAGCCGGGGCGAGCTACGCGAGCTCTACACCCCGAATCCGAAGACGCCGCAGGTGGTGTGGGAGATCGCGTCGACCAACCACGAGATCCAGGTCGCTCGGCTGCTCGACTCCCTCGGCCAGCCCGAGACACCACGCCTACGGCTCGCGCTCGGTGCCTGGCTGGCGTTCGTCGAGGACGCAGCCCGCGAGTCCGTGAATTTGGATGTCGGTCGCGACGAGATCATCCGCCTCTGCCTGGATGCGCTTCGAGCCGTCACCGGGCTTGCTCTCGTGGCCACCGGTTGATCGCCGTTCCAATGAACGGTGACCAGCATGACCGCCAACCTCAGCACCACTCGAACAAGGAGAAGAAACATGAAGTTCGTTGTCATCGGAGCTACCGGGAACGTCGGTTCGCGGACCGTGGACGCCGCCGTGGAGGCCGGGCACAGGTGGTCGCCTACGTGCGCCGTCCCGAGGCCGTCACCTCAAAGGAGGGCCTGACCGTCGCGCAAGGTGAGGCGGCCGACGTCGCGGCGCTGGCCGCGGCTGCCAAGAATGCGGACGCGGTGATCGTGTCGATCACCGGTTCAACGAAGGACGCGACGTTCATGCAGCGCACCCTGCCGAAGGTGATCGACGCGGTGAAGCAGGCGGACGCCGGCCGGCTGGTGCCGGTGTCGGCGTTCGGCGCGAGCGACACAGCAGAGAAGGCCTCGGGATTCGCGCGGCTGATCTATCGGTCGGTGCTGGGCAAGTTCTTCCGCGACAAGGCCGCATCCGACCAGGTGCTGATGAAGTCCGGGCTTGACCACACCATCGTGTACCCGGTGAACCTGAAGGACGCCCCGGCGCTGCCGGCCGCGGCCGTCAAGCGCCTGGACCAGGTCGGCAACGTGCCTGGTCTGCCCAAATTGCCCTTCGCGAACGTGGCCAAGGCACTGGTGGACATCGCCGGCGACAACGACCTGTCGGGGGCAAGGGTACTGATCACGACGCCGAAGGGATGGCGGCCCGCACCATGAACCTGCACCACCTGATCTGCGTCACGAACGCGGCGTTCACTGCGCAACCCCGTCATTCGATGCGTAGACCAGCAGTGGCAGGCAGACCTGGTCGACGATTTCTGCCAGGACATCCGTGGCGAGCGTGCCGCGGAGGAAGAACAGCTCGTGTCGCAGGAGTACGAGCGGGAGCAGCATCACCCGTTCCGGGATCGGCTCGTCGCCGAGATCGCCGCGGTCGCGGGCCTCGCGCAGCATGCGCGCGATGGTGTCCTTCGCCGCCGTCCAGGTGAAGGTCGTGATCTGCTCCAACAGGTCGTCGTCGGCCTCGGCGATGACCCGGCGGAACGCGTCGACGCCCACCCGCTGGAACCGTTCGTTGATCGCACCCAGGACGCCGATGAGGTCGACCCGTAGGGTTCCGCTGCCGCGGGCGGGAAGGACCAGTGGGGCAAGAGAGGTCCAGGCGTCGATCACCAGGTGCGCCCTCGAGTCGTAGCGGCGGTACAGCACCGGCTTGCTCGTGTGCGCGCGCCGGGCGACACCCTCGAAACTCACTCCCGCATAGCCGTACTCGGCCAACTCCGCGACGGTGGCGTCGCGGATCGCCGCGGTCAGCGCGGCGCCGCGCCGCCGTGTCAGGCGCTCATCGGTCATCTCGCCATCCTCACCAAAGACACGCGACGTTCCTATCCTGCCTGCGACAGGCCATCTGCGATCATGAAGAACACCAGGGAAGGGCCGATGTGGCGCGGTCGGGCTTGCCGACCTCGATGAACAAGTTGCCCTGGGCGGCGGCGGATCGGACCGGCCGCCGCCCGGCCCGCGCAGCACGAATGCGCAGCCCACCGCGATGATCGCGCCCAGCAGCGGGCCGGCCACATGTCAGGCTCACCAGGTCCGGCCCGAATGTGCGCGCCGGGTTCATCGAGGCGTCCGAAATCGGGCTGCCCCAAAGCCCGGCCAGTGCGATGTAGGCATCGACCCCGAGTGCACCGATCACGCCGACGTTCTGCGCGCCGGAGGCAGTGCCGAGGATGACGCTGACCAGCCCGAATGTCAGCAGGGTCTCCATCACGCCGCAACGTCCGCAAGCACGCCGGCAACGCCGATGTCGACGTTCGGCTGGTCTGGGCGGGCGAGCAGGTGGAGTTTGACGGTCGCCGATTCCGGCGATGGGCCGACCGCGAGCCTCGACGGAACCGGCTACGGGCTGTCCGGGATGGCGGAGCGGGTGCACGCCGTCGGCGGCAGCGTGGACACCGCTGCGGTGACCGGGCAGGGTTCCGGGTACAGGTCACCGGGCCGGCGGCCGGTCAGCAACCCCCACCGTCGGCCACCGACCGACTGGACCGAACACGACCTGGCGCCCAGGATGACCGGGCCGGAGCCCCGGAGGTTGTCGCCGTTGGTCCTGCTTCCGCTTCCGGTCGTCACCGGCGCCAGCCAGCCTCGGCAGGCCAGGTAGGCGGCAAGGAGCATTGGGGAAAGCGCATACGCCGCGGTAGTGCCGTGGCCTCAACGCGAGCAGCCGAAGAGCCGGCGAAGACGAGGTAGCCGTAGCCGCGCCAGGTTTCGACCATTGGGTTGCCTCGCTGGCCTCTTGGACGACCGCGATGGCGCCGGTGGCCGAAGCGGCGGCGCAAGAGCGGCGGTGGTCATGAGCACTCGGGTGGTCAGGTATCGCGGGCGGCGACGAGGGCGGCGGGGGACGGGGTCGGGCGGCGGTGGCGGTGGTGTCCTCCCATCGGTGCATCTGGTGGTTCATTGTGCGGCGGAAGCGATCCGACGATCCGACCTGTCAGGTCCCGAATTCGACCCACTGGTGCACGCACCGGTGCGGCTTCTGTCGGGGATACAGCGTCGATCAGGTCAAGCGGCGGGCGCATCGCGAGGAGGTAAGCCGGGTACACACGGCCAGGATCCGTCTACTGGGGGCAGCATCATGTTATGAGGCAAGCCCGAGGAAGACGAGGAGTGCGCGATCAAGCCGGATGAGATCTGCATCCGCGAGCCGGCCGAGACGATCGTGGACGTTCGCTCGCGGCATCGTCGTGATCTTGTCGACCATGATCAGGCTTGGTTGCTCGATTCCGGTGGCCGCGGATGGTTCTACCGCGATCCGGGTCAGTGGCGCCTCGATCGGATTGGTCGTCAGCGGACAGACTGTCACCGAGGCAGTCGCATCAAACCGATCGTCCTGAACGATGACGACGGGTCTGGGCTTACCCGTGTAGGCACCTCGCGCTGCAGCGATGTGAAGATCGCCACGCCTCACTTGCCCGGCTCACCCTCGGTGGTCCAGTCAACGGAGATCGCGTCGACGAATGCTTGGTCGTCGGCCTCATGCTCGCTGGCGGCGATGGCCGCCGACTGGCGGTGAGCTTCCGCGACGAATTCCGGTGCCCGTACGTCGGGCACCCAGATTTGAATTGGCCGGAGGCCTTGGGCGCGCAGCCGCTGGCGATGTTCGCGGACCCGTTGACGCGTGGTGGCCATGCGCCTAGGTTACATGTAACGAACCCGAAAGACGTCAGCCGGCGATCCCATCCGCGCCGGCGACCAGGCGTTGTCGGCAACGCCGTCCCGGGCCTGCTCGCCGCGAGGGCGGCCGGGATGCGCTGCCTGTCCATCCCGGCTGCTGCGCCCGGCCACCGGCGAATCCCAGGGTGGTGCGCTTCACGCTCGGTCCCGACGAGCTGAGCTACTGGAACGCGGCCGCCAAGGACTGGGTACCGACGACACCACCGTCGACGTCTTCGTCGGCGGGGACTCCACCGCCACGCTGACCGCCGGCTTCCGCATCGCCAGGTGATCCGCCTGCTCGGCGACCGCCTGGTTGCCCGGTTCGGTCGGCGCAACGTGGTCCGCTTTGGCGCGATCTGCGCCGCCATCGGCTACACCACGGTCACCCTGGTGTCCGGGTGCCGCCGCTGCTCGTCGGCTGGGCGCTGGTCGGTCTCGGCGTCGGCATGATCGCCCCCCAGGTGTTTGCGGTCGCCGGCCACGTCGGCGGCGGCCGGGTCCTCGCCGTCGTCGTCACCTTCGGCTACGCCGCGTTCCTCGCCGGCCCGCGGTCGTCGGATTCCTCGTCGACCATCTCGGCATGCACCACGCAATGGTGGTCCCCGCCGTGCTCTGCGTCGGCGTCATCGCCCTCGCAGCCGCCATGCCGAAGACCGACGACGATCTCGCCCCGACCCACTGACCGATTGTCGGCGGAGAGCTGACGATCCCGGCGCTCGCTCAACTCCCGGTCGGCGGTCTGGACTCCCCGGCGGGTTCTCAGCTCGCGGTTGACGCGGACTGGAGAACACCTCCGGGGAAGTGGACGCGGCCGTGGCGGAGTAGATCGGGAAACGACGCCCACTACTGTGGCCGGGTGCACATCCGCGCGGCCGAACCCGAGGACTGGCCCTCGATCTGGCCCTTCCTGGCCCGGATCGTCGCCGCCGGCGACACCTATTGCTGGCCGGGGGACACCACCGAGGATGCGGCCCGGCAATGGTGGATGGGCAAGCCGGGCGGCCGGGTGTACGTGGCCGTAGACGACGAGGGAGCCGACGGCGACGTGCTGGCCGGCACCGCCGAGCTGCACCCGAACCAGCCCGCGGGTGGATCCCACGTCGCCAACGCCGGCTTCATGATCTCGCCGGACGCGGCCGGCCGCGGAATCGGCCGCGCGCTGGCCCGGCACGTCATCGCCGAGGCGCGCCGACTCGGCTACCGCGCCATGCAGTTCAACGCCGTCGTCGAGACCAACACCCATGCGGTTGCGCTCTGGCGATCGCTCGGGTTCGAGATCCTGGCCACCGTGCCGGAGGCGTTCGTCCATCCCACCCAGGGACCGGTCGGGCTGCACATCATGCACCGCACGCTCTGACGCCGCTGTTGTCCCGGCGGACCGCTGCCCGAAGCGTCGGTCGAACCGCCATGACGCAAGGGCAGACCCGGATACCCGGATGCGCAACCCCGGTTCCATCGAGCCGGACGTCGGTGTCCGGCGAAGCAACCCCCCGGGCCGGAGAACGCCGAACGGCCGGCACCGGGAGCCTGAACTCCTCGGTACCGGCCGTCCCCCGCTTCAAACGGGCGCGGAAAACTCAGTGCGAGGCCGCCTTCTCGGCGTGCGCACCGGTGAGTGAAGCGCACCCCCATCTCGGCCCCTTGGCCAGGCGGAGATCAGGCCGCCGCAGATGCCAGGTCGCGCCGCGGGTGTTGAGCCGCTTCCAGAACAACGGACGGTGTAGAAGCGGATCAGGATGTGCGGCAGCCCGGCGGTCCCAGCACCAGCGCCATGGCCAGCGAGAGCTCGGCGACCAGCAGCGTGGGCGCCGTCGTGTCGTCGGGACGCGGGGTTCCCAGCCAGCTCATGGCTCAGCAGCGCACGGTCGGTTCGACACGGACGCCAAGGTTGGACCACCCGATGGAGTCGCTGGTACCACCGGTGGTACCATAGGTCGATGGTGAAGACCACGATCTATCTCCCCGACGACCTCAAGGAGGCAATCGTTCGCGTTGCGCGGCAACGGGGGATGTCCGAGGCAGAGGTCATCCGGGAGTCGTTGCGGGAGACCGTCGGACGGCGTCGCGTGAAGCCGCAGGGCGGGCTGTTCGCCAGCGGCTCCCCCATTGCGCGAGAGGCGGACCGGCACCTCGCCGGCTTCGGCGAAAGATGATCGTCGACACCAGCGCGCTGCTGGCGTTCTTCGATCGTGACGAGCCGGATCATGACGCCGTGGCCTCCGTGTTGGACGGCACCTCGGAGCCGCTGGTCGTCTCACCGTTCGTCGTCGCGGAACTCGACTACCTCGTGGCGACCCAGCTGGGCGTCGATGCCGAGATCGCCACCTTTCGCGAACTCTCCGGCGGCGCATGGGATCTCGCCGCGTTCGACACAGACGATCTCACCGAGCTGGTGCCGATCATCGAGAAGTATCACGACCAGCAGATCGGCGTCGCGGATGCATCCAATGTCCTGCTGGCCGCCCGGCACGACACCCGCACGATCGCCACCCTCGACCGCCGCCATTTCTCCGTGCTGCGCCCGCTGGCGGGGGGACGCTTCACGGTCGTCCCGTAGCACACCTTCGACGGTTTCGACTCTCCCGACCGCGCTCGCGCCAGTCCGGTCGGCCCGCTCTCTATCGGCATGACAGGCTGGACTGATGTTGCTCGCCGCCTTCGCCGCGTGGGAACTGCGCCGCGAGCGACCACTCCTGGATCTCTGGCTGCAGTCGGTGCCGGGTTGTCGCACGCGCTGACCGGCGCTGCCCTGCGGCCGATGACCCTTCCGATGATCGTCATGTCGCAGTTCGCCGGTGGACTGTACGACCTCTCCGGTCCGAACAACCTGACGACCTCGACCTGGCTGGCCTGGGCCGCAGCGCGGCGACCCCGGGCCGGTGGCGGCGTGGTGGCGGCGGCTGATCGACCAACTGATCGACCCGTGAATCCCGCGGCGCCGAACGGCCGGCACCGGGAGCCGGAGCTCCACGATGCCGGCCGTCCGCCGAACCGACAACTCAGTGCTGTGCCGCCTTCTCGGCGTGCGCCCCGGTGAGCGAGCGGACCTCCATCTCGGCCCACTTGGCCTTGTTGAACTCGTTGCTGGTGACCGCACCGATGAACGCGAACAGGAAACCCAGCGGGATGGAGATGATGCCCGGGTTGCTCAGCGGGAACCAGGAGAAGTCGATCGACGGGTCGCTGAACAGGCTGGCCGCCTTGCCGGTGGTGGCGTTGACCGCACCGCCGGAGACGTTCGGCGAGAAGATCAAAAGCACCAGGGCGGAGATCAGGCCGCCGTAGATGCCCCAGGTCGCACCGCGGGTGTTGAACCGCTTCCAGAACAGGGAGTACAGGATCACCGGCAGGTTCGCCGAGGCCGCGATGGCGAACGCGATCGCCACCAGGAAAGCGACGTTGAGCGACTGGGCCGGGATGGCCAGGGCGATGGCGACCGCGCCGATGATGACCGCGGAGATCCGGCCGACCCGCACCTCCTGCTTGTCGGTGGTGACCTTCCCGCGCCGGATCACGTTCGCGTACAGATCGTGGGCCAGCGACGAGGAGGACGCCAGCGTCAGCCCGGCAACCACCGCGAGGATGGTGGCGAACGCGACCGCGGCGATCACCGCGAGCATGATCGCGCCCGGCGTCGTGCCGACCCCGCCGAGCGCCTCGGCCAGCTGCGGCGCCGCCGAGTTGCCACCGGGACTCTGCTTGGTGATGGCCTCGTACCCGACGAGCGCGGCCGCGCCGAAGCCCAGCGCCAGCGTCATCAGGTAGAAGGTGCCGATCAGGGTGATCGCCCAGAGCACGCTCTTGCGGGCCGCCTTCGAGCTGGGCACCGTGTAGAAGCGGATCAGGATGTGCGGCAGACCGGCGGTCCCTAGCACCAGCGCCATGGCCAGCGAGATGAAGTCCAGCTTGGACAGCAGGGTCTTGGTGGCGTCGGCGGACTCCACGCCGTAGCGCAGACCGGGCTCCAGGAACGCTTCGCCCTTGCCGGAGGCGTCGGCCGCCGCGCTCAGCAGCGCGGACGGGTTGAAGCCGAATTTCGCCAGCACCCAGAAGGTCATGATCGCGGCGCCCGTCATCAACAGCACGGCCTTGATGATCTGCACCCAGGTGGTGCCCTTCATCCCACCGAACACCACGTACACGATCATCAGCAGACCAACGCCCGCGATGACGATGTTCTTGGCCGCCTGCGAACTGATGCCCAGCAGCAGCGAGACGAGCTCACCGGCGCCGACCATCTGGGCGAGCAGGTAGAAGATCGACACCACGACCGTGGAGATCGACGCGGCGGTGCGCACCGGGCGCTGGCGCATCCGGAAGCTGAGCACGTCGGCCATGGTGAACTTGCCGGTGTTTCGCATGAGCTCGGCGACCAGCAGCAGGGCGACCAGCCAGGCCACCAGGAAGCCGATCGAGTACAGGAACCCGTCGTAGCCGTACAGCGCGATCAGCCCGGCGATGCCCAGGAACGACGCGGCGGACATGTAGTCGCCGCCGATGGCGAAGCCGTTCTGCATGCCGGTGAACGACCGGCCGCCGGCGTAGAAGTCAGCGGCGGTGCGGTTCTGCCGGCTTGCCCAGATGGTGATGCCCAGGGTGATCGCGACGAACGTCGCGAACAGGGAGATGGTGAGCACCTGGTGCCCGGAGTCGGAATCGGCGGCGGCGGCCTGAGTGCTGGTGGTCAGTTGCGCAAACATCAGGCGGTCCCCTCGATCTCGTCACGCAGCCGGTCGGCCTGGGCGTCGAACTTGCTGTTCATGTGACGGGCGTAGAACAGCGCGATCAGGAACGTCGTGACGAATTGCAGCAAACCGAAGAGCAGGCCGACGGTGAAGACCCCGAACACCTTGATGTTCATGAAATCGCGGGCAAACGCCGCGCACAGGACGTAGGTGAAGTACCAGACCAGGAACGCGATCGTGACGGGAAAGACGAAGGACCGCAACGCATGTCGGAGCTTCACGAATTCCGGTGAATCCTGCACCTGCTCCCAGTTCACCGTGCTGGCCGCTACTTCGGCCGTGGCGGGTGGTTCGGCCATGAGACCTCCTTGTCTTGGCAATGCGTCACAAGGAACGTATGGATTCGGGCGCGATTCAGGTACCCACCGGTCGGCAGGTCACGCGTCGGTGCGCCGAACGGTCGATCCCTGCCGATGAGCGGCAGGGCGGGGCACGGCCCGACCACAGCACCGTCGAGTAGGGTTCAGGTAAGGCAAGCCTAATACCAAGGAGTTCCGTGACCGTCTCACCCACACCCACCGCCGTCCGCCGGCCCGCGCCGGTCCTCGCCACCGTCGTCCGGACGGAGCGGCTGAGCCCGACGATGGTGCGGGTCGTGTTCGGCGGCCTCACCGACTTCGCGCCGAACGGGTTCACCGACTCCTACGTCAAGCTGATCTTTCCGCGGGCCGACTATCCGCAGCCGCTCGACCCGGAGCAGATCAAGCGCGACCGGCCGGTGGAGCAGTGGCCGGTGGTGCGCACGTACTCGGTCCGCCGGTTCGACGAGGCCACCCGGGAGCTGACCGTCGACTTCGTCGTGCACGGCACCACCGGCGTGGCCGGCCCCTGGGCGGCTGCGGCCAAGCCCGGCGACGCACTGTTCGTGCGGGGGCCCGGCGGCGCCTACTCCCCCGATCCGGGCGCAGACTGGCACCTGTTGGTCGGCGACGAGAGCGCCCTGCCGGCGATCGCCGCCGCGGTCGACGCCCTGCCCGCGGACGCCGCCGGACATGTCGTCGTCGAGGTGCCGCACGCCGAATCGCGGATCCCGCTGAATGCGCCGCCTGACGTCGTCGTCAGTTGGGTACACACCGGCCACGGGCAGGTCGGCGACCGCCTGGTGGACGTGGTCCGGGGCATCGAACTGCCGCTGGCCGACGTGCAGACCTTCGTGCACGGCGAGGCCGGCTGGGTGGCGCGGATCCGTCGTCTGCTGCGGGTCGATCGGCAACTGCCGCGGGAACGGCTGTCCATCTCCGGGTACTGGCGCCTGGGTGCGGACGAGGAGGGTTGGCGGGCCGGCAAGGCGCAGTGGAACGCCGATGCCGAGGAGATCGAGCGGCGGGCCGGGGTGGCCTGACGCGCCCTACCGCAGTTGATCATGAGGCGCTGCCGGCGACGCACCGACAGTTGGCGCGACACGCCGGCACGGACCCGGCACGGCGCCATGATCAACTCGATATCACCAGCGCCACGTGTGCGGCCCGGCCGGTGCTCCTCGACCGGTGCGAGGATGGAAGCTGCGGGAAGGGAGCGGTATGGACGACAACGATCTGCGCCACCTGCGGCGCTGCGTGGAGTTGGCCGAGCAGGCGTTGGACAGCGGGGACGAACCGTTCGGTTCGGTCCTGGTGACCGGCGACGGCGACGTGCTGGCGGAGGACCACAACCGGGTGGCGGGCGGCGACCGTACCCGCCACCCCGAGTTCGAACTGGCCCGGTGGGCCGCCGAGAACCTCTCGCCACAGGAGCGGCGCGCCGCGACCGTGTACACCTCCGGGGAGCACTGCCCGATGTGCGCGGCGGCCCACGCCTGGGTCGGGCTCGGCCGGATCGTCTACGCGACCTCGACCGCTCAGCTGTCGTCCTGGCTCGGCGAGTGGGGCAGGCCGACCGGTCCGGTCGCTCCCCTGCCGATCGGCCAGGTCGCGCCCGGAATTCCGGTCGAGGGCCCCTCGATCGAGCTTGAGATCCAGGTCAAGCATCTCTACCGACGGGCGTTCGCGCGCGGCTGAGCTCCCGTCCGGCGAGCGGCCGTCAAGTGGGTCGGTCGGACGAATCCGGGTGGTCGCGACGCCGCGTCGCCGGGCGATATTCGATCTGCTCCACACTGCGTTCGACCGCCGGCAGCAACTCGTGCCGATGACCGTAGATGTCCAGCAGGGCCAGCAGCATCGCGGTGACCGGCACCGCGAGGAAGGCGCCGGCGACGCCGAACAGGGCAGCCCCGAGCAGGACGGACCCGAACGCCACCGCCGGGTGCATGTCCACCGCCTTGGCGTTGATCCGCGGTTCGATGGTCAGGTTCTCCACCTGCTGGTAGATGATCGCCCAGACCAGCGCGACGACGCCGATCCACGGGTTCGGGCTGAGCAGCCCGACGATCACCGGCAGGGCGATGGAGATGTAGGTGCCGATGGTGGGCACGAACTGGGCGACGATCCCGGTCCACAGGGCGAGCGGCAGCCAGGACGGCATGCCGATGATGACGAACACGATGCCGGTGGTGACCGAGTTGATCGCGGCCAGGGTCACCCGGGCCAGCACGTACCCGCCGGTCTTCTGCTCGGTGAGCGTCCACACCGTCGCGGCCACCTCCTGCGAGCGCGCGGGAAACAGCCTGGCGCCCCAGCGGACGAATCGCGGCATGTCGGCGGACAGGTAGAACAGGAACAGCCCGAAGGTGAACAGGCTGAACACACCCACCACGAACGATCCGATGACGCCGAGCAGATTGACCCCGACCGAGGCGGCCAGGCTGGTGATCTCGGCCGGGCTCAGGTCGACCGCCGAGAGGATGTCGTCCCGCGAGAGGGATTGGGAGAAGGTCGTGTTGATCCAGGCGAGCACCCCGTCGATCAGGTTCGGTATCTGCCGGACCAGCTCGGCGAGCTGATCGGCGAACAGTCGTCCGAAGACGAGGAAGAACACGACGACGAACAGCACCATCGCGACCATCACGATCCCGGTCGCCAGGCCCCGGCGCATGTGCCGGGCGAGCCGGTCCACAACAGGCGCCATGGCGATCGCCCCGAACCAGGCCATCAGCACGGTGAAGAGGACGGCTCCGCCGTCGCTGACGACGAATTCGACCATCAACCCGAAGGCGATCACGCCGAGCACGACCAGTCCGACCCGCCAGATGTTGGCGGGCGAGAACTCGATCTGGCGGCGGGCGCTCACGGGCGCCGAGCCGTCCTCGCCGTCGCTCGGTTGGGCCCCCTTTCGCATTCGTCCGCCGGGTTCGGGTGGCGGCGCCGGGGCCGCGTCGTCGGATTTGCGCACGACTCCACCGTAGGTGCCACCGGGGCGCGGATCGGGGTACCAGTGGCCGGGCACACCGGTCCGATCAATCGATGCTCCCCTTGGGCACCGCCCACCTGGCCAGGAAGCCGGGATGAGCGGCCGTGATCTTGTCGAAATCGGCGTCATAGTGCAGGACGGCGGCGTGGTGGGCCAGCGCGGTAGCCGCGAGCAGCACGTCCACCGCCCCGACTGCTCGGTGGGACCCCGCGATATGCAGCGATCGGCGCAGATCGAGCGCGATCGCGTCGACCATCGGGCCGGATTCGAGGTAGAGCCAGCCGTACCGTAAACGATCGACCAGGTTGTCGTAGTCGTCCGTCGTTCTTGCCGAGTACCCGGCTTCGGCGAGCGACACCATCGATGAACTCAGCTCGTGACCCTGCGCGGCGAGGTCGCTGAGAACCTGATAGACCTGCGGCCGGGAAATCCTGGCCAGCACGGAATTGTCGACCAGGAATCGGGTCATCGACGAGCCCGCGCCCGAACCTCCGGATCCCTCAGGTCGGCCAAGGGGTCGGTGTCCCGCAACCAGTCCAGGACGTCCTTCTGGCTGCGCATGCGGACGAAGTAGGACAGCGCCTCGTTCACGGTCTCCTTCTTGTTGCCACCCACCAGTTCCTGCGCCCGGAGCAGAAGCTCGTCGTCGACGTCCACCAGAATCTTGGTCATCCGAACCCTCCTCACCGCTCGTATATACGCCAGTATATCTGGCGTCAGCGCGTTCCGGTCCTGATCCGGACCCCGGTCATGCCGGCTTGTTGGAACGGCGGGCCAGCCCCGGAGGGCCGTCCCAACATGTTGAACCCGCGACTCGGCACCGGAGGACCGAACGCAACGCTGCGAGATCCACGTGCGCAGCCTTCTTCGACTGCCGGTGCGGATGTCGGGTCGGCTTGCGCGAGCCGGGCTGATCAACACGTCGCCGATTCGTACAATTCGGGCGCGATTTCGCCGAGTTGATCAGCCCGGCAGGGGCCAGCGGCGGCGGAATCGGGAGTTTCCGACATATCAGGCACGATGGTTCGACTAATCAGCCTGCGCGACGCCGCCGAGTCACGGAGACCAGACCCGCGCCCCAGCGCGAACAGCGCGAAGCCGATCATCAGCCACGGAACCG
>DATDBV010000460.1:0-3495 GCA_036524715.1 Nakamurella sp.
AGCTCCCGGTACACCCCCTGGGTGGGTACCCACGCCTCGCAGTCGAACTTGCGGGCGGCGGACCATCCCAGGTCACCGGCTGCGGTGTCAATGACCCGATACGGCAGTTCCATGTGCGCCAGCATGACTTCATCGAACGCGAGCAGCCGCTCGTGCTCGTCGGCGGCGTCCTCGGGCCGGCAGAAGACGAACATCTCGACCTTGTCGAACTGGTGCACCCGCAGGATCCCCTTGGTGTCCTTGCCGTACGAGCCGGCCTCCCGTCGGAAGCAGGAAGACCAGCCGGCATAGCGCAGCGGTGCCGCCGACAGGTCGAGGATCTCGCCGGAGTGGTACGCGGCCAGCGGCACCTCCGCGGTGCCGACCAGGTACATGTCGTCCGCCTCCAGGCGGTACACCTCGGCGGCATGGCGCCGAGAAATCCGGTGCCCTCCATCGCCTCCGGCTTGACCGGGACCGGCGGGATCATCGGGACGAATCCGTTGCCGATCGCGGTGCTGACCGCCAGGTTCAGCAGTGCGCACTGCAGCTGGGCGACTCCGCGCAGGAAGTAGACGCGGGCACCTGACACCTTGGCGCCGCGTTGAATGTCGATGGCGCCGAGCCGCTCACCCAACTCGACGTGGTCGCGCGGGGTGAAGTCGAAGGCGGTGGGCGCCCGACCTCCTTGATCACCAGGTAGTCCTGCTCGCCGCCGGGCGGCGCACCCTCGATGATGTTCGGGACGGCCATGCGTGCGGCGGTCAAGGCGGCGTTGGCCTCCTGTTCGAGGGCTTCCGCCTCCTTGACCTCGGCGGCCATCTGCTTGCCGCGCTCCAGCAGCGCGGGCCGCTCGTCCTTGGCCGCCTTGCCGATGGTCCGGCCGAACGCCTTCGCTCCGCGCGCAGCGAGCCGAGCTGGCCACCACGGCCCGCCCGGCAGCGTCGGCTTCGAGCAACCGATCGACGGCCCCGGAATCCTCGCCGCGGGCGTGTTGGGAGGCGCGGACACGGTCGGGGTCGTCACGGGCGATGCGCAGGTCGATCACGCGACCGCCCTCCGCGGGGCGCCTCGGAGGCTCGGTCGCCCCGCGAGGGAGACCGCCCGGTGTCGATGATTCGCTCGGCAAGCCTCGCTCATGCCGGAGAGGGTAGCCCGCGCCGTCCGCACTGGGCGCGAGCGATCGCATCGGGCACCGGTCGCTGCGGACGTTCGGCAGGAGTGGGACCTGCCAAGGCTCCGCAGGCAAGGACCCCCGAGCGCCGGAGAGCGCCGGGCTCGCCTGGACAATGGACCGGTGGCCGTGCAGATGTCGAAGGACGAGTTCGAGGACCTGGTCGCCGAGGCCCTCGACCTGATCCCGCCGGAGTTCACCCGGGCGATGGACAACGTCGTCATCCTCGTCGAGGACCGGCACCCCACCCAGAACCTGTACGGGCTGTATCACGGGGTCGCGCTGACCTCCCGCACCTCGCACTACTCCGGGCACCTGCCGGACACCATCACCATCTACCGACTGCCGATCCTGGCCCACGCCCACGACGTGCAGGAGGCCCGGGAGCAGGTGGCGACCACGGTGATCCACGAGATCGCGCACCACTTCGGCATCGACGACGACCGGCTCGACGAACTCGGTTGGGCCTGATCGTCCGGCAACTGCCGGTCACCGACCGTAGGCTCACCCCGATCTCGTTCAAAAGTGCCCGAGGAGTCCGCCATGCCCACCATTGCCGTCGTCGGTGAAGTCGTCGCGGACGCCGTGCTGCCGCCGGACGGAATCGTGAGTGGCGCGGCCCACCTGACCGTGCATCCCGGCGGCGGGCCGGCGAACACGGCGGTGGCGCTGTCCCGGCTGGGCTCCACGGCCCGGTTCGCGGCCCGACTGTCCGGCGGGGCGCTCGGCGCGCTGTGCCGGTCCAAGCTGGAGGAATCCAACGTTGACCTGAGCGCGTCGGAGAACGCGGTGGAGCCGGCCACGTTGGCCATCGCCCGGCTCGACGCTTCCGGGGCCGCGTCGTACGAGTTCTACACCGACGGCACGGCCGACTGGGCGTGGACGGACGCGTCGCTGGCCAAGCTGATCGACGGACCGTTCGGCACCCATCCGGCGCCGGTCGCGGTGCACACCGGGTCGCTCGCGCTGGCCCTGCAGCCGTCCGGGCAGATCATCGAGAACCTGCTGGCCCGGGCCCGGCCGCAGATGACCGTCTCCATCGACCCGAACCTGCGTCCCCTGCTGGTGCCGGTCGCCTCGTACCGGCTGTGGATCGACAGGTGGGCCGGCCTGGCCGACGTTCTCCGGCTGTCCGAGGACGACCTGGACCTGCTGTGGCCGGGCTGGACGCCCGAGCAGGCCGCCGTGCACCTGCACTCGTGCGGGGTGCCGCTGGCCGTCGTCAGCCTGGGCGGTGACGGCGCGTTCGCCTCGCTGCGCGGCGAGCAGGTGCGGGTGCCGATCGCCCCGACAACCCTCGTGGACACGGTCGGCGCGGGCGATTCCTTCCACGGCGGGCTGCTGCACTTCCTGGCCGAGAACGGGCACCTCGGCGGACGGCTGGCGAATCTCACGGTCGAAGGCCTGGTCGAGGCGTTGGCCTTCGCCTCGCGGGTGTCGGCGATCAACTGCTCCCGGGCCGGCGCTAACCCACCCTGGGCGAGCGAGTTGGCCGTGTAGGAGGCCCGCGGCGCGGGACCGCGGACATGGTCGAGTGGCTCTTTGTGCCCGCTGAGCGGGCAATTCCAGCCACTCACACGGGCAACCAGGCCCACCCCCGGCCCTCGCACGGTCCCGCCCGCCGGACGCCGCGGCCCACCCCCACCGAGTCCGCACGGAGCCGGACCGCCCGTCGGAAGCTGCGCTGAGTCGCACGGATCCAGACCTGCGACGCGACACGAACCTGCCTGACCCGCCTCGTCACGCTCCCGCGCTACGGTCCGACCAACGGGCAAGTCGGGAGGGCACGCATGGCCATCGGTTGGAAACCCGTCGGGATCGACAAGCCACTGCCGCTGGGCACCCCGGTCAGGCCGGACGAACGACTGTCCTGGCCCAAGACGATCGGGGTCGGCGCGCAGCACGTGGTCGCGATGTTCGGCGCGACGTTCGTGTTCCCGATCATCATGGGCCTGGACCCGAACCTGGCGATCATGATGTCCGGTGTCTGCACGATCCTGTTCCTGCTGATCGTCTCCGGGATGGTGCCGTCCTACCTGGGCACCTCGGCCAGCTTCGTCGGCGCGGTGGTGGCCATCCGCGCGGCCGGCGGGACGACCGCGTCGGTGACCGGCGCGATCCTGGTCGCCGGGCTGACCCTGGCGATCGTAGGCATCATCGTGCACCTGGTCGGCGGCCATGTGGTCCGCCGGGTGCTGCCGCCGGTGGTCAGCGGCGCCGTCGTGATGCTCATCGGGTTCAACCTGGCGCCGGTGGTCGCCGGCATCTATTGGCCGCAGGATCCGGGTGTCGCGCTGACCGTCATGGCGTTCACCATCCTGGCCGCAGTGGCGTTCCGCGGG
>DATDBV010000461.1:0-3555 GCA_036524715.1 Nakamurella sp.
AGGTGTCCGGATCGGCGCCGATGATCAGGGTTCGCACCGACTCGAAGCCGACGTAGACGGCCAGGGCGAAGAACGAGACCGCCAGCAGCCGCAAGGCCTGTCGTTCCCGGGTTTCGGGCAGGCGGTGCCGGAACTGCCACAAGATGATCAGACCACTGGACACCTCGACGACCGAATCGAGTCCAAAGCCGACCAGCGCCACCGATCCAGCAACGACGCCGGCGCTGATCGCGATGATGGCCTCGACAACGTTGTAGGTGACCGAGGCGCCGGCGAGCAACTGCGCCCGCCGGCCCAGGCGACGCCGCTGCTCCGGGTCAATGGTCCAGGTGCTGGCAGCTGGTGGCTGCGCAGGAAGAACCTGCAGCGGCTTCCGTATCGACAGCTCGTTCCGGCTTCCGGCTGCGGGCGTCCCGGAATGCTCGCCCCCGATCACGGCTGCACCCCGAGTTGGGTGCCCACGCCGTAGTTCGGGCAGAGCGCGACCGCGTCGCCGGTCAGGTCGAGGAGCCGTTCGGCGGCGGACAGCAGGTTCAGTGTCGCCTCGGGATGGGTGAGGCTGAACATCGAGGCCCGCCCCTGCGGTCGTGATTGCACGAGACCGCAGTCACGCAGACAGGACAGGTGTTTCGACACGGTCGATTGCGCCAGACCAAGATGCTCGGTCAGATCCACCACCCGATGCTCGCCCAGGGCAAGGTGCCGCACGATCGCCAGTCGCGACGCATCGCTGAACCCGTGGAACAGGCACGCCGCGACCGCCAACGCCGCTGCCTCATCAACATCATCCGGACGAGCCGGTGAAACAGGATCCGCCGATCGCATCGCCATACGGTGATGTTAGCGCAACTCGACGAACCATACATGTTCGGCCCTGTGCCGGCCGTCTCAGTCGCGGCCGGCACGTCCTCGGAGCCCGGCCGACCGGCTCATCCGCGGACGGACCTCAGCCCCGGCCACGGGACCGGCCAGATGCCGCGTCAAACGCGGTCCTTGGGGCGTCGGTGCGCCGGCCCTGGCACCTGGTCTGGGGCAACAGGGCTGCCAATTCCTTGCTGGGTTCAACGCCCAGTTCACTGCGCAGCAGCGCTGCGAAGTTGCTGTACGTGCGCACCGCCTCGGACAGGTTGCCGTCGGCCAGGTGCGCCTGGATGAGCGCTCGCTGGGCCGTCTCGCGCAGCGGGTCTGCGGTTCCAGCGTGCGGCCGCCGAGACTGGCCCCCTCGACCTCGGGGTGGTAGTCGACGACGGTCTTTGACTGCCAGAACTTGACGCCGATGCCGTCGAAGTAGTCGATGGCCTCGCTGCCGTGGCGCAGGTAGGACTCGCGGACTGCGCGGGGTGCCTTGTCCCCCGCCAGTCGGTCGAGGTAACCCGCGGCCACCTGGGCGTCGTCGGTGACGCCGGCCGCCCGCTGGAAACGGTTGTTCGGGATCCAGCAGGTGCCGGCCGAGTAGGCGGTCGTCCCGCCGAGAAACTCGGTCTTCTCCAGGACGAGGACGGACAGGCCCTCGTTCGCGCCAGTCACCGCGGCGGTAGGCCGCCGGCTCCGGTGCCGAGGACGAGCAGGTCGACCTGCTCGTCCCAGTGATCAGCGGACTGGGTGGTTGGCGTGACGTCGTCGTCGGTCGGTGGCATGTCTACGACGTTCCCATGCCAGAGTATGTCGCGTCCAACACTAAATACAGCAAACACTCTGTGTCTGAAGCGCACAATTGGCATCCCCCCCTCCGAAACGGCGGGTCGGGTGGCGCCGATCCGACCAGCGCGCCGATCCAAGCCACATTTTCACGCCGGGTTCGCCCGTTTCAACCTCACAGATCAGCGCGGAGGCCCGTCGCGCCTGGTCGGGCCCCAACGAGCCAGACGCCCGCGCCACGCCCGAAGGGAGCCGGGTACCTCGCTGGCCGCGTCCCAACGAGGGTTCAGGCGGGTGTCGGCATGACCTCGTCTGCGACGGCGAGTACCGCCGGGAGCACCGTTGACAGATTGTCCGCCGCCCAGGCAATGGCGTGGTCGAGGTAGGTCGGTGCGCCCCGCAGCGGCACCAACACCGAACCCGACGGCATGATCTGGGCCATCCCATCGGAGATCAGCGCCACCCCGACGCCGGCTGCGACCAGGGTCAGGATCATGAACGGGTCACTGATCTCCTGCACGACCCGTGGCCGGAAGCCGGCGTCGATGCACGCCCGCACCCCGGCCTCGCGCAACCCCGAGCCGGAGGCCGCCGGGGTGGTGATGAAGTCCTCGTCGGCCAGGTCGGCCAGGTCGACCGACGGGCCGACCGCCCGGGGGTGGTCGATCGGCAGCGCGACCCCGAGCGGCTCCCGGGCGATCAGCCGGCTGCGCACCGTCGGCGACGGATCCAGCGGGAGCGCGACGAAACACAGGTCCAGCGAGCCTCTTTCGATCTGGATCACGCCGTCTCGGGTCAGCACCCCGGCCACCAGGTTCAACGCGACCTGGGGATACCGGCGACGCACCGCGCGGGTCAGAGGCGGCAGGGTGCGGTGGTTCAGGGCACCGGAAAAGCCCAGGTTGACCGTGCCGTAGACGGCGCCGGACACTGCGCGGGTCGCCTGCCGGCCCAGCTCGAGCTCCTCGAAGACCCGGTGGGCGTGCGGCAGCAGGGCCTGGCCGGACGGGGTCAGCGCGACACTGCGGGTGCTGCGATCGAACAGTTTCATCCCGAGCTCGCGTTCCAGCTTGCGGATCGTCTGGCTCAGCGGGGACTGCGCCAGCCGCAACCGAGCCGCAGCCCGGCCGAAGTGCAGCTCCTCGGCGACCGCGACGAACGCCTCCAGCTGCCGGATCTCCACCGCGCCTCCCTGTCTAAACACTGACGCCCATGAACACAATAGTCCGGTGATTGTGCTCTCCATCCAATCAATGTGCCGGAGTGACCACGCACAGTTCCGCCGGATTCGCTCGGTTCAGCCAGGGGATCGTTGAAAGTACGAGGCGACACCCAGTCGCACCACACGAACCGGCACGGCTCCTGGGCTCCCGCCTGCGGTGGCTATACCTCGCAGCGCCTCGTGGCGCACTGGTTGCCCTTGACCGTCAGGACGTCGTGCACACCGCGGTTGGCGATCTGTTCGGCGGTCTCCAGCTGGCAGTGCATTGCGTCGGCGGTGATGACGTGTCGGTGATGTCCATGCCTTCCAGCAGGTCGCGCGGGGCTGGGATCTCGGTGCTCTTTGCGGTGACGGCGGGCCGGCCCATGACCGTTCCGGCCGTGTGGTCGAAAGCTCGGTGAACAGGTGCGGGGCACCCGCCGGGCGCGCGGGCGCCGCGCAGTCGGATCATCGGGTGGGCGGTTCGGAGTCGTGATGCGCTAGCATCAGATGCATGCGCACCACTTTGGATATTGATGAGGATGTCCTGCTTGCCGTGAAGGAAAGAGCCCGGCGCGAGAAGAGGTCAGCGGGTGCCGTCCTCTCCGAGGTCGCCCGAAAGGGCTTGACCGCACCTACTGTTGTCGAGTCGGGACGCTTCGGCTTTCCCACGCTGTCGCCACGCGGTGCAGCGGTCACGAACACGTTGATCGACC
>DATDBV010000462.1:0-8751 GCA_036524715.1 Nakamurella sp.
GATCGCGGCCTGGACGTGCTGATCCGCGACGGGCTGTGCGAGATTCCGGCCGGGGATCTGGAGATGCGCGGCGACGAGCACGCGGTCCGCACCTACCTGACGACCGTGCGGGAGTGGATGATCGGCAATCTGGACGTCGCGGTGCCCGGCGGGTCGACCGGGACGCAGGTGCTGACCCGGTTCGACGCGGTGGTGGACGAGGTCACCGGGACGCTGGCCGACCGCGTCGGCGGCCGGGTTCAGGACGAGGCCACCGCCGTGCTGTTCGCCCATGGTGCGATCCTGCGGACGTGGGCCACCGTCCGGGCAACCGATGGCGAGCTCCGGCAGGAGCTGCTTCGGTCGCTCCAGCCGCTGCACAACACCGGGATGATCGTCGTCAACCGCACGGCGACCGGCTGGCTCGTGGAATCCTGGGCCGGACTGGCGCTGGGCGGCCCGCGCCTGGACGACGTCGCCGCCGACGGGCCGGCCGGCGGGGATCCCACCGGGGCCGGCTTCCCGGCCGGATTCGGCCCCCGAACTCGCTGACTATCCTTGCGGTCATGCCCGCCTCGCCGATCGACCCGCGTGACCTGCGGGTCTCCGATGACGAACGCGCGCACGTGCTGGCGCTGCTGGAGAAGGCCACCGGCCGCGGCCTGATCGACATTGACGAGTACGCCGAGCGCAGCGGCCAGGTGATCGCCGCCCGCACCCGGCGGGACCTGAACGCGGTCCTGATCGACCTGCCCGGCCTGCAGATCGGCGGCCGGTCGGTCGATGCGGCGACCGCGGCGACCCAACCGGTGCCGCAGCCGCGACCGGGGTACTCCGGCACGGTGCCGTCACCCGGTGGTGTCCTCGAGCTGCTCGGCTGGGGGGCTCGCACATTCAAGGGCTATTGGACGGTGCCGGCGCTGATCGTCGTCGGCGGGACCGGGGCCAGCACCCGGCTCGACTTCACCCAGGCACAGCTGACGTCGAACACCGTCACCGTCGAGTTCCGCTCCAACTACGGCGGCGCGGCCGAGTTCATCGTGCCGGTCGGCAGCACGGTCCGGGTGGACGGCCTGCAGATGCGCGGCGGCCACGTGCACAACAAGGTGGATCCGCGCAGCGGCGGCCGGGGCATGACGCTGGTGCTGACCGGGGTCAAGAAGTCCGGTTCGGTGCTCATCAAGCACCCGAAGGGCAAGCTGCGCGACTGGCTGAGCTGACTGTGGTTCAGGGCTGACTGTGGTTCAGGTGCTGTCGCGGACCACCACCCGGGTGGGCACGGTGATGCCGAGGGACGGGCCGCCGTCGATGACGGCAAGCAGCAGGCGCACCATCTCCCGACTGATCGTGCCCAGCGGCTGGTGCACCGTGGTCAGCGGTGGCGTGAGGGTCCCGGCCAGCCCGGAGTCGTCGAACCCGGCCACGGCCACGTCGCCGGGTACGGTCCGCCCGGATGCGGCCAGCGTCTGCAGTGCGCCCGATGCCATCAGGTCCGAGGCGACGAACACGGCGTCCAGGTCCGGCGAGCGGGCCAGCAGTCGGGCCATTGCGGCCGCGCCACCGGCCCGGCTGTAGTCGGCGTGCTCGACCAGGCGGTCGTCGAACTCGTCGGCCAACGTCTGCCGGTATCCCTCGAGACGGTCGACACCGCCGGATGTGTCCATCGGTCCGGTGATGGTGGCGACCATGGACCGGCCGCGGTCGCGTAGGTGTTCGGTGACATCCCGGGCGCCCTGCAGGTCGTCGGCGGCGACGTACCCCAGCCTGCCCTCGAGTCCGAGAGGACGTCCGCAGGCGACCACCGGGAGCTCGGCGTCGAGCAGTTGCCGGGCCATCGTGTTGCCGGCGTGACTGGACACCAGCAGGATGCCGTCGGCGTGACCGCCGGTGAGGTATTCCAGGGTTCGCCGGCGCTCGGCCTGCGTTCCGGCGACCATCAGCACCAGCGCCAGATCCCGCTCGGCCAGCGCGTTGACCGTGCCGCGGAGCAGGATCGCGAAGTTTGGGTCCTCGAAGAGCAGGTGCTGCGGTTCGGTGAGCAGGAACGCCACCGAGTTCGCCCGCCCGGACTTCAGGGAGCGGGCGTGCGGATTGGATCGGTAGCCGGTGCGGGCGATCGCCTCCTGCACGGCGGCGAGGGCCGTCGGGCTGACGAACCGGCCGCCGTTGAGCACCCGGGAAACGGTGCCCCGGGAAACCCCGGCCTCCCGCGCCACGTCGAGGATGGTCGGCCGCGGCCGGTGCCCGGCTGGTTCGTCGGTACCGGCCATCCGACCCACCTCTCCTCAGCCCTTGACCGCCCCGGCGGACAGGTCGACCTGCCAGTATCGCTGCACGGCCACGAACAGTACGACCAGCGGCGCGATGGACAGCAGCGCCCCGGTGACCACCGCGGTGTACATGGCCGGCTGGCTGGCCCCCTGGTTGAGCAGACCGGACAGGCCGACGGTGATCGGGAACAGGTGGTCGTCGCCGAGCATGATGTACGGGAGCATGAAGTTGTTCCAGATTCCGACGAATTGGAAGAGAAACACGGTGACCAACCCCGTGCGCATCATCGGTAGGGCGACCCCGAAGAACAGGCGGCCCTCGGAGGCGCCATCCGCCCGAGCCGCCTCCAGCACCTCGTCCGGCACCGATCCGCCGGCGAAGATGCGGGACAGGTAGATGCCGTACGGGCTGATGATGCTGGGCAGCAGCACCGCCAGGTAGGTGTTCGTCAGGCCGACCTTCGCGAACAGGAAGTACTGCGGGATGGCCAGGATGACGCCGGGCACCAGCACCCCGGCGAGCATCACGTTGAACATCGCCGTCTTGCCCGGGAAGGTGTATTTGGCCAGCGCGAACCCGGCCATCGCCGACACCAGTGCCGAAAGCGCGGCGCCCGCGCCTGCGTACAGCAGGGTGTTGGCCATCCACCGCCAGTACAGGCCGTCCCGGTAGCCGGACAGCTCGACGATGTTGTCGACCAGATGGGTGGACGGGGCGAAGGTGAAGGAGGAGAACAGTTCCGAGGCGCTCTTGGTGGACGCGACGAACACCCACAGCACCGGGATCAGGCAGTACAGCGCACCGAGCAGGAGAGCTGCGGTGGCGATCGGGGAGCCGCCGCGGCGGGTTCGGCGCGCAGGTCCGGCGGTCGGTGCGCCGGCCGCGACGGTCGGGGTGGTGGTGGTCATCGGGCGGTCTCCTGGTTGAAGGCGCGATTGCCGACGAGCTTGAGGAACACGAACGACAACACGATGGTCGCCAGCGCGATCAGCACGGAAGTGGCCGCCGCCGAGTACACGTCGTTGCGGGTGAACGCGTCCCGGTAGACCTTCATCAGGGGCGTCCAGGTGCTCGAGATGGTGTTGGTGAGCGGCTTGAGGGTGATCGGTTCGGCGAAGACCTGCAGGGTGGCCATCATCGAGAACAGGAAGGTCAGCACCAGTGACGGCATCACCATGGGAATCTTGATCCGCCAGGCGATCTGGATCTCGGAAGCGCCGTCGATCCGCGCCGCCTCGGACTGGTCGGACGGGATGCCCTTCAGCGAGGTGTACAGGATGTCATGTTGAAGCCGACGCCGCCCCACAGCGCGATGTTGGCGACCGCGAAGATGATCCCGCCGGAGGACAGGATGTCCGGCGCCGTGACGCCCATTCGTTCCAGCAGGTAGACGAACGGGCTCACGTCGGGCAGGTACAGGAAGCCCCACAGCAGGGACGCGATGACCGCGGGCACCGCGTACGGCAGGAAGATCGTCGTCCGGGTGAACCCGGGGGCCCGGCTGCGTCCGGAGTCGAGTAGCAGCGCGAACAGCAGCGCCAGCCCCATCATCGTGGGCACCAGGATCAGGCCGTACAGCAGGACTCGACCGACCCCGGCCAGGAACTCCGGGTCACCCAGGGCGGACAGATAGTTCGACAGGCCGGCCCAGACCTCTTGCCGGGATCCGCTGCCCAGGCCCGCGCCGGAGACCTTGCTGGCCCGCAGGCTCAGGTAGATCGCGTAGCCGATCGGTGCCGCCAGGAAGGCCAGGAACAACAGGACAGCCGGGGCGAGGAACAGGTACGGGGCCCGTGCGCCGCGCCACCTGCCGGGTGGGGGGTGGATCGGCGTGCCGGCCGGGGCGGGCGTCGGCGGTGTCGACTGGGGCGTCGACTGGGGCGTCGACTGGGGCGTCGGCTGGGGTGTCGACCCGGGCGGCGCCGGTGCGGGGGTGCTGGTCATGGTGGAGTCCACGTCGAGGTCCGGGTCAGCCGACGGTGAAGCCGCTGGCCGTCAGGTCGTCGACGGTGGCCGTCTGCATCGCCGCCAGGGCCGCGGTGAACGCCGCCGCCGAGCGGGCCTCGGCCGCCTTGCCGAACTGGTCATTGTAGGCGCTGTAGGCCACGTTCACGTTCGGACCGTAGGTGAAGGGCGCTGCGGTTCCGGCGATCTCGGCCGCGAGCGGGTAGAAGTCGGGTTGGTTCGAGAAGAATGCGGGCGGGTTGGTCAGCGCCTTCTGGGCCGATGTCGAGGCCGGGTACAGGCCGACCTCACCGGCCAGCGCCGCGGTGGCGGCGGGGTCGCCGTTCAGCCACTGCGCGAACTGGGCCGCCTGCGTGGGGTGTTCGGATTGGCTGGTGACGGCGGTGGACGAACCGCCCCAGTTGCCGGTGGCCGGGTGCGCCGGATCCCATTGCGGCAGCGGAGCCATCGCCCACTTCCCGGCGGTCGACGCGGCGTTGCCCTCGAGCACTCCCGGCGCCCAGATCGCGCTGATCCAACCCACCTGGGTGCCGTCGTTGAGCGCGGCGTTCCAGGCCGGGGTGTACATGGGCTTGTTGTCGATGTCGCCGCCGGCCACCAGCTCGCCCCAGAACCGGGCGACCTTGCTGCTCGCCGCGGAATCGACGTCGACGGACCAGGTGTCGCCGTCCAGGCCCCACCAGGACGCGCCGGCCTGCTGGGTGAGGCCGGCGAACCAGCCGGCGTCGGTGGCGGAGAAGGTGCCCAGGTACAGGTCGGGATTCGCCGCGCGCAACTGCTTGGCGACGGTCGCGTACTCGTCCCAGGTCGTCGGGACGGACAGCCCGTACTGCTCGAAGATGTCGCTGCGGTAGTAGAACTGCATCGGTCCGGTGTCCTGCGGGACGGCGTACACGGCGTCGGATCCCAGCGTCACCGACTCCCATACCGCCTCGGGGAAATCGGCTTTCACCTCGGGATCGACGTCCGCGGCGATGTCGGCGAGTGCGTCCGCCGAGACCAGGGTGGGGATCTTCTGGTATTCGGCCTGCATCAGATCCGGTGCGCCACTGCCGGCCTTGACGGCGGTGAGCAGCTTGGTGACCGCCGGGTCACCCCCGTCCTGCTTGTTCACGGTGACGTGGATGTCCGGGTGCTCGGCGTTCCAGATGTCCACGACCTTTTCGATGTTCGGGGCCCACGCCCAGAAGGTCAGGTCGACCGGCCCGGCGGTGTTGTCGGCACCGCCGGCGGGGTCGGAGCTCCCGCCCGAGCAGGCCGTCACCATCAGGGCGACCGTGGTGGCGACGACCGCCGCCTTCAGTCGGCCGAGCTTGCTAGGCCGCCGTGCAGCACAGTGGTCCTTGAATGCTGAGCGCAATCGCATGGGAATGTTCCCTCCGTTGGGGTCGTGCCGTATCGACGCGAGTGATGCCGGGCGTTCGATCGAACGGCGCTGTGAACGATCCCAGTCTCGACACACACAGCACAACCTGTCAAGGGCGAGAATCTGCGTCTTGATGCGGATGAGGCTTGCGTTCTTGACTGGGATCGTGCACAGTCTGTGGCGGAAACGGCCGACCGCCGTCCAGTCGAAGCTCGGAGGACCCCGACGTGACCGCACCGATCGCACCGACCCGCTGGCCGGGCGTCGAGGGCATCGCCTTCGGCGGCGACTACAACCCCGAGCAGTGGGACGAGTCGGTCTGGCCGCAGGACGTCGAGCTGATGCGCGCCGCCGGGGTGAACCTGGTCAGCGTCGGCATCTTCGCCTGGGCGAGGATCGAGCCACGGCCGGGTGAGTTCGACTTCGGCTGGCTGGACCGGATTCTCGGCTTGCTCGGGGACGCGGGGATCGCGGTGGACCTGGCCACGCCGACGGCCGCGGTGCCGGCCTGGTTCTACCGCGCGCACCCGGAGGCGTGGGTGATTGACGCGGACGGGCGCCGGCTCGGACCCGGCTCGCGCGGCCTGCCCTGCCCGAGTTCCGCGGCGTACGCGGTGGCGACCGAACGGATCGCCACCGCGCTGGCCCGGCGCTACGCGGACCATCCGGTGGTGGTGATGTGGCACGTGCACAACGAGTACGGAGCGCCGGTGTCGCAGTGCCATTGCCCGGCGTCCCAGGTCGCGTTCCGCGACTGGCTACGCGCCCGGTACGAGACCCTGGACGCGCTGAACTCCGCCTGGGGCGCGACCTTCTGGGGCCAGCTCTATCACGAGTGGGCAGAGGTCCGCACGCCCGCCGCGGCCGCGTCGGTAATCAACCCGGCGCAGCAGCTGGACTTCCTGCGCTTCTGCGACGATCAGCTGCTGGGCTGCTTCACGCGGGAACGCGACGCGATCCGGCGGGTCGACCCGCACCGGCCGATCACCACCAACTTCATGGCCACCAGCTGCCCCTCGACGAACCTGTGGCGGTGGGCGCCCCAGGTCGATCAGGTGGCCAACGACCACTACCTGACCGCGGAGCGGCCCGACCGGCACATCATGCTGGCGATGGACGCGGACCTGACCCGGTCACTGGCCGGCGGGGCGCCGTGGATGCTGATGGAACACTCGACGTCCGCGGTCAACTGGCAGCCGCGGAACCTGGCCAAGGAGCCGGGCGAGATGACCCGCAACACGCTGACCCACCTCGCCCGGGGCGCCGACGCGACCCTGTTCTTCCAGTGGCGGGCCTCCCGGTTCGGCGCGGAGAAGTTCCACTCGGCGATGCTGCCGCACGCCGGCACCGACAGCGAGGCGTGGCGCGAGCTGGTCGACCTCGGCCGGACGGTCGGCGCGCTCGGTGCGGTGCGCGGTTCCCGGGTCCGGTCGGACGTGGCCATCCTGTGGGACTGGGAGTCCTTCTGGGCCCAAGACCTGGCCTGGCGACCCAGTGTCGACCTGAACCATCGGGAACGCACCGAGGCCTTCTACACGGCGCTCTGGCGGGATCGGATCACCGTCGACTTCGCCCATCCGGCAGCCGATCTGAGTTCGTACCGGCTCATCGTCGTGCCGCAGACCTACCTTTTGACCCGTACCGCGGTGGCGAACCTGGAGTCTTTCGTGCGCGGCGGCGGGCAGCTGCTGGTCTCGTACTTCAGCGGGGTGGTCGACGAGCACGACACGGTGGCCCCGGAGGGGTTGTCCGGTCCGCTCGGCGAGGTGCTCGGCGTGCGGGTGCACGAATTCGCCCCGCTCGCCGCGGGCGACCGGGTGGCCCTTTCCATCTCGGGCGGGCCCGAGATCGCCGACGTGTGGACGGATCGGCTGGTGGTGACCGACCCGTCGACCGACGTGCTCGGCACGTTTCTCGACGGACCGGCCGCGGGCCGTCCGGCACTGACCCGCCGGCCGCTGGGGGCCGGTGCGGCCTGGTATCTGGCCACCCGGCTGGACGTCGACGGGATCGCCCGAGTGCTTCGCCGGGTCTACCCGGACGCGGGGCTGGCCCCGGTCCTGGACCTGCCGGAGGACGTGGAGATCGTCACTCGGCACAGTGCCGATTGCAGCTTCCGGTTCCTGATCAATCACGGCGACAAGCCGGCCGACGTACCGGCTCTCGGGGTGGATGCGGTCACCGGGGTCGAGTACGACGGCACCGTGCCGGCGGGCGGGGTTCGGGTGGTCTACCGGGCCGACTGACGGTCAGTCCAGGGGTTCGCGCAGCACCTTCGGCGCGACCAGCCGAGCCAGATGGTAGGCCACGATGGCCACGATCGAACCCAGGGCGATGCCGGACAGTTCGAAATCGTCACCGAAGGACATCGACACGTTCCCGATGCCGATGATGATCGCCGCTGCCATCGTCACCAGGTTCACCGGA
The DNA here is from genome assembly GCA_036524715.1 of Nakamurella sp. Taxonomy (GTDB): domain Bacteria; phylum Actinomycetota; class Actinomycetes; order Mycobacteriales; family Nakamurellaceae; genus Nakamurella. The sequence goes on from DATDBV010000462.1 coordinate 8,009, forward strand.
TTGCCGAAGTCGACCCGGTTCTCGATCCAGATCTTCGCGCCGAGCAGCCCGATCATGCCGTAGAGCACCACGGTGATCCCGCCGAGCACCCCGCCGGGAGTGGCGCTGACCACCGCACCGAACTTCGGGATCAACCCGAGCAGGATCGCCACGATCGCGGCGACGTAGTAGGCCGCGGTGGAGTAGACCCGGGTGGCCGCCATCACGCCGATGTTCTCCGCGTAGGTCGTGGTGGGGGAGCCGCCGATCGCCGACGACAGCGCGGTGCCGAACCCGTCGGCGAACAGTGCCCGGCCCAGGTACGGGTCCAGGTTCTCGCCGGTCATCTCCGACACCGCCCGCACGTGCCCGGTGTTCTCGGCGATCAGCGCGATCACCCCGGGCAGCGCGAGCAGGATGAACTGCAGCTGGAACTCCGGCGCGTGCAGGGTCGGGAAGCCGAACCAGGCGGCGTCCTGCACACCGGACAGGTCCACCCGCATGTGCGTGGTCACCTCGCCGGTCGCCGTCGCCGAGGTGATCGGCCCGAGGATCTCGTCCAACACCCAGGACAGCACGAACCCGAAGATCAGGGCCAGGAAGACGGCGATCCGGGAGAAGAACCCGCGGAACGCCACTGCGGCCAGGATGGTGAACGCCATGACGGTCAGCGCGACACCCGGATCCTGCGGCCAATAGATGCCGGCGACCACCGGCGCCAGGTTGAACCCGATGAGCATCACGACGGCGCCGCTGACCACCGG
>DATDBV010000463.1:0-4350 GCA_036524715.1 Nakamurella sp.
CTGTTCATGAACTCGGTACGGCCACGACGCAACCCGCAACCGACGGCATTTCCCCTCGCGCTCACGTGACCACCTCCAGGCTGCTCGGCTGTGCTTCCTCCGAGACCATGGACAGGTAGGTACTCTCCAGGCTCGGCCGGCGCACCTCCAGGTCGCTGACGGTCTCGGTTTCGTGCGCGAACAGCTCGCGGACGAATCCGGTCGCGTCGTCGGTGGCGTGCACGTGCCGTTGCCCGTCCTGGGTCCACCGCACCTCCGCGGTACCGGCCACCTGCCGGGAAAGCGCCTCCGCGCTGCCGTTGGCCACGATCCGGCCGTGATGCAGGATCAGGATCCGGTCGGCCAGCTTCTCGGCCTCGTCCAGGTCGTGGGTGGTCAGCAGGATCGTCGTGTCGTGCAGGTCGGACAGCCGGTGCACCAGGTCGTGGAAGTCACGGCGGGCCGCCGGGTCGAACCCGGCGGTCGGCTCGTCCAGGAACAGCAGCTCCGGGCGGCCGACGATGCCGATGGCCACATCCAGTCGCCGCCGCTGCCCGCCGGACAGGGTGGAGATCTTGGCCCGGCGGTGCTCGGCGAGTCCGACCATCTCGATCAGCTCGTCGGTGGGGTAGGGCCGGTTCCGGTCCGCGGTCGCGTACGGCGCATAGAAGCCGCCCAGGTGGTCCAGCAGGTCCCGGACCCGCCAGCGGCCGTGGTCGCGCCAGGATTGCAGCACCACGCCGATCCGGGACCGCCAGGCCTCGCCGGCCCTCGCCGGATCCTCGCCCAGCACCCGGACCACGCCGCCGGAGGGGATCCGGAAGCCCTCCAGGATCTCGATGGTGGTCGTCTTGCCCGCGCCGTTGGGGCCGAGCAGGACCAGCACCTCGCCGCGGGCGACGGTGAAGTCCACCCCGTGCAGCACGTCCTTGCTCCCGTACCGCATCGCCAGGCCTGACACTTCGACAGATGTGTAGGACGACATGTAGCAGTTCTACTATCGTAACGAGCGGGCCCGCAACAGCCTTCCCGGGCCGATAGGATTCTCAGGTGTTCGAAACGCTGTCCGACCGGCTCGCCTCGGTCTTCACCAATCTGCGCGGCAAGGGTCGGCTGACCCCGGCCGACATCGACCGGACGTGCCGGGAGATCCGGGTCGCGTTGCTCGAAGCCGACGTGGCGCTGCCGGTGGTCCGCGCGTTCATCGCCCGGATCAAGGAGCGCGCGAACGGGGTGATCGTCTCCGCCGCGCTCAACCCGGCCCAGCAGATCATCAAGATCGTCGACGAGGAGCTCGTGGCCATCCTCGGCGGCGAGACCCGACGGCTCACCTATGCCAAGACCCCGCCGACGGTGATCATGCTGGCCGGCCTGCAGGGCGCCGGCAAGACGACGCTGGCCGGCAAGCTCGCCCTCTGGCTCAAGGGCCAGGGGCACACCCCGCTGCTGGTGGCATCCGACCTGCAGCGGCCCAACGCGGTCACCCAGCTGCAGATCGTCGGCCAGCAGGCCGGCGTCCAGGTGTTCGCCCCCGAGCCGGGCAACGGGGTGGGCGACCCGGTCGCGGTGGCCCGAGGCGGTGTCGCCCACGCCAGGGTGCGGATGCACGACATCGTCATCGTCGACACCGCCGGCCGCCTCGGCGTGGACGCCGAGATGATGCAGCAGGCCGTCGACATCCGGGACGCGGTCCAGCCGCAGGAGATCCTGTTCGTCGTCGACGCGATGATCGGCCAGGACGCGGTCACCACCGCCGAGGCGTTCCGCGACGGCGTGGGGTTCAACGGTGTGGTGCTGACCAAGCTCGACGGTGACGCCCGCGGCGGCGCCGCGCTGTCCGTCCGGCACGTCACCGGCCAGCCGATCATGTTCGCCTCGACCGGCGAGAAGCTCGCCGACTTCGACGTCTTCCACCCGGACCGGATGGCCTCCCGGATCCTGGGCATGGGCGACATGCTCACCCTGATCGAGACCGCAGAACAGCACTTCGAGGCCGAGCAGGCCGAGGCGATGGCGGCCAAGATGGCCGGCAACGAGATGACCCTCGACGACTTCCTCGAGCAGATGATGATGATCCGCAAGATGGGTCCCATCGGTGGTCTGCTGGGGATGCTGCCCGGCGCCGGCCAGATGAAGGACGCGATCGCGGGCGTCGACGATCGCGACATCGACCGCACCGCCGCGATCATCCGGTCCATGACGCCCGCCGAGCGGCAGGACCCGAAGATCATCAACGCGTCCCGCCGGCAGCGCATCGCCAAGGGCTCCGGCTCCACCGTGTCCCAGGTGAACGCGCTGGTGGAGCGGTTCTTCGAGGCCCGCAAGATGATGTCGTCGATGGCCGGCCGGTTCGGCCTGCCCGGCGGACGCCCGTCCAACCGCAAGGCCGCCAAGGGGCGCCGCAAGTCCGGCAAGCGCACCACCGGCCGCGGGCCGACGCAGCCCAAGGTCAAGGGCCTGCCCGGCGGCTTCCCCGGCATGCCCGGCATGGGCGCCCTGCCGCCGGGGTTGGGCGGGAGGGATTCGGGCGGGGCACCCGGGCCCGGCACCGACCAGTTCCCCGGCGACTTCGACCCGACCAAGATCAAGTTCCCCAAGCAGTGACCGACCTGCGGGTCGTCGGCACCGACCCGTCGACGGGCGAGCCGGTCGACCTGGCCGTCGCCGGCGGCCGGATCGTCGACTCCCCCGCGGCCGGCGCGGTCCGGGTGAGTGGGTTCGTGCTTCCCGGGTTCGTCGACGCACACTGCCATGTCGGATACTCGCCCGCCGGAGCCGCCACCCCGGAGGTCGCCGAACAGCAGGCCCGGACCAATCTGCGGGCCGGGGCGCTGGCCCTGCGGGACTGCGGGTCGCCGGTGGACACCAGCGACCTGGTCGACCGGGACGACCTGCCGGTGCTGGTCCGGGCCGGCCGGCACGTCGCGTTCGTCAAGCGGTACATCCGTGATCTGGGCATTGATCTGGACGATCCGGCCGACCTGCCGGCCGAGGTGGCCCGGCAGGTCGCCTACGGCAGCGGGCAGTGGGTCAAGATCGTCGGCGACTGGATCGACCGCGGCGTCGGCGACCTGGCCCCGCTGTGGCCGGACGACGTGCTGGCCCGGGCGGTCGCGGTGGCGCACGCCGCTGGCTGCCGGGTCACCACCCACGTGTTCGGCGAGGACGCACTGCCCGGCCTGCTGGCCGCCGGGGTGGACTGTGTCGAGCACGGCACCGGCCTGACCGACGACACCATCGCCACCGCGGCCGCGCAGGGCACCCACCTGGTGCCGACCCTGATCAACATCGAGAACTTCCCGGCGTTCGCCGAGCAGGCGCACCGGTTCCCGACCTACGCGAAGCACATGCTGGACCTGCACCGGCGCAACCGGACGGTGGTCGGCGCGGCGGCCGAGGCGGGGGTCGCCGTGCACGCCGGCACCGACGCGGGCGGGTACGTCGAGCACGGCCGGATCGCCGACGAGGTGATCGCGATGGGGCAGGTGCTGGGGATGCGGCGGGCGCTGGCCAGCGCGTCGCACGAGGCGCGGGCCTGGATGCGGGTGCCGGGCACCGAGGTCGGGGCGCCGGCCGACCTGGTGGTGTTCGACCAGGATCCGGCGGCGGATCCTGCGGTGTTGAAACGGCCGGCCGTGGTGGTCAGGGCCGGCCGGGTGGTGCGGGGGACCGTCGGCTGATCGACTACACTGACCCGGTCACGGTCGCCGTCCGGCCCCTCTCTCCGGTCGCGGCCGCCATTGGTGCGTCCGGACCGTTGCCCCACGCGGACTCGATCGCGCCCCCCGCACCGAACCCCGCAAGGAGCATTGCAGCACCGTGGCAGTCAAGATCAAGCTCGCCCGCTTCGGCAAGATCCGCGAGCCGCACTACCGCATCGTCGTGGCCGATTCCCGCACCCGCCGCAGCGGCCGGACCATCGAGAACATCGGCCTGTACCAGCCGAAGGCCGACCCCAGCGTCATCGAGGTCGACTCCGAGCGGGTTCAATACTGGCTCGGCGTCGGCGCGCAGCCGACCGAGCCCGTGCTCGGCCTGCTGAAGGTGACCGGCGACTGGCAGAAGTTCAAGGGCCTGCCCGGCGCCGAAGGCACCCTGCGGGTGGCGGAGCCCAAGGTCGACAAGCGCACGCTGTACGAGGCGGCCATGGCCTCCGTCGGCAGTGACGACGCGAACACCGCGACCACCCCGAAGAAGAAGCGCACCGCGCCGGCCGCCGAGGCCGCCGCTGAGCAGGCGCCTGCCGCCGAGGCCGCGACCGAGAGCACCGACGCGTCGTGAGTGTGCTCGAGGACGCCCTGGAACACCTGGTCCGGGGCATCGTCGACAACGAGGACGAGGTCAGTGTCGAGCTGACCACCGGTCGCCGTG
>DATDBV010000464.1:0-2789 GCA_036524715.1 Nakamurella sp.
GACGTCCCGGTCACCGTCAAGATCGTCGGCGAGGGCTCCGAGGAACAGGGCACCGGCGGCCTCGAGGACTTCGTCCCCAAGCATCCCGACCTGATGCGGGCGGACGCGATCCTGGTCTGCGACAGCGGCAACATCGCCGTCGGCCGGCCCACCCTGACCACGTCGCTGCGCGGCGTGGCCGACCTCGTCGTCACCGTCGAGACGTCCCGGACCCTCTTGCATTCCGGCATGTTCGGCGGCCCGGCGCCGGATGCCCTGGCCGCCCTGGTGACCATGTTGGCGACACTGCGGGACGACGCCGGCAACACCACCATCGCCGGGTTGGACACTTCGGGCACCTGGGACGGTGCGCAGTATCCGGCCGACCGGTTCCGGGCCGACGCGCAGATCCTGGACGGCGTCGACCTGCTCGGCGACGGCACGGTGGCCGACCTGCTCTGGGCCCGTCCCACCGTCACCATCCTGGGCATCGACTGCCCGCCGGTGGTCGGCTCATCCGCGGCGATCCAGCCCAAGGCGCGCGCCCGGCTGAACCTGCGGGTGCCGCCGGGCACCGATCCGACCGCCGCCCGTGACGCGCTGATCGCGCACCTGACCGCGGCCATCCCGTGGCGCGCCCAGGTGTCGTTCGAGCCGGGCGGCATCGGCGCGCCGTTCGCCGGCACCCTCGGCGGTCCGGCGTACGACGCGATGGCCCGGGCGATGAAGGCGGCCTACGGCCGGGACCTGGAGACCCAGGGGCAGGGCGGCTCGATCCCGCTCTGCACGGTGTTCCAGGAGACCTTCCCGGACGCCGAGATCATGCTGCTGGGGGTGTGCGAACCGGAATGCCGGATCCACGCGCCGAATGAGAGCGTCGATCCCTCGGAGGTGGCGAACATGGCGCTGGTGCTGGCTCACTTCCTGCGGGAGTACGCGGGTTGACAACGCCGATGGTGATCCGCACCACACTGGTCTGAATCGATCAACCTGCCTGACCGGGCGGCGTCCATCTCCGTACCCCGGCCCGCCCACCCCAGTGCAGAGAGGCGTCTTCGATGACCATCGAGGAAACAACCGTGACCTTCCGTGACATCACAGCTGAGCTGACCGCTGACCTGGAGTCCACTCCCGGGGCCGATTGGCGGCGCACCGCCGTCGTCTACCAGATCTATCCCCGCTCGTTCGCCGACGGCAATGGCGACGGCATCGGCGACCTGCCCGGCATCACCCGCCGGTTGCCGGCCCTCGCCGAGCTCGGCATCGACGCCATCTGGCTGTCCCCCTTCTACAAGTCCCCGCAGGCCGACGCCGGCTATGACGTAGCCGACTACCGTGATGTCGACCCGGTTTTCGGCACGCTGGCCGACTTCGACGCGATGCTGGAGCGGGCCAACGGGCTGGGCCTGAAGGTGATCGTCGACCTGGTGCCCAACCACTCCTCCGACGAGCACGTGTGGTTCCAGCAGGCGCTCGCGGCCGCCCCGGGCTCCCCCGAGCGCGAGCGCTACGTCTTTCGGGACGGCCGCGGCGAGCACGGCGAGCTGCCCCCGAACAACTGGGAGTCTTGCTTCCGCGGCCCCGCCTGGACCCGGACCACAGACCCGGACGGCACGCCCGGCCAGTGGTACCTGCACCTGTTCGACACCAAGCAGCCGGACTGGAACTGGGACAACCCGGACGTCCGGGCCGAGTTCCTGGACGTCCTGCGGTTCTGGCTGGACCGCGGCGTCGACGGGTTCCGCGTCGACGTCGCCCACGCGTTGATCAAGGCGCCGGGTCTGCCCGACCTCGAGGCGGCCGAGGACGAGGGCGCGGACGACACCGAGGGGTACTTCCACACCGGCCCGATGTGGGACCAGGATCGAGTGCACGAGGTGTACCGGGAGTGGCGCGCACTGCTGAACACCTACTCCCCGGACCGCATCCTGTGCGCCGAGGCGTGGGTGCCCTCGCTGTCCCGGCTGTCGCGGTACGTCCGCGAGGACGAGATGCACCAGGCGTTCAACTTCGACTATCTGGAGAGCGAGTGGGACGCCGACCACCTGCGGTCCGTCGTCGACAAGTCGGTCGCCGCGAACGACGAGGTCGGCGCGCCGACCACCTGGGTCCTGTCCAACCACGACGTGGTGCGCCACGTCTCGCGGCTTGGTCTGCCGGCCGGCCCCCGGCCCAACGGCATCCGCGCCGGTGACGTGCAGCCGGACCACGTGCTCGGCCTGCGCCGGGCCCGGGCGGCGACGCTGCTGATGCTGGCCCTGCCGGGCTCGGCGTACATCTACCAGGGAGAGGAGCTGGGCCTGCCCGACCACACCGCGCTGGACGACGACCTGCGGCAGGACCCGACCTGGTGGCGCTCCGGCCACACCGAGGCCGGCCGCGACGGCTGCCGGGTGCCGCTGCCCTGGGAGGCCGACGAGCCGGGCCTGGGCTTCGGCCCGGGTGGGGCGACCTGGCTGCCGCAGCCGGACGCCTACGCCGAGCTGGCCCGGGACCGGCAGGTCGACGTCGAGGGCTCGACGCTGGAGATGTACCGAACCGCCCTGGCCTTCCGCCGCGCGTTCGCGTTGGCCGCCGGCTCGCTCGCGTGGGTGGCCAGCGAGCCGGGGGTGCTGCGGTTCACCAACGGTGAGCTGACCGTCGCGGCCAACACCGGCTCGTCCGCGGTGCCGCTGCCCGAGGGCGAGCTGCTGATGAGCTCGGTCGAGTTGCCCGGTGACGGCACCCTGCCGGCGGACACCACCGTCTGGCTGCTGACCGAGGTGTTCACCGAGTCCCAGGCCTGACGCACCCGGCCGGGGGGGGGGGGG
>DATDBV010000465.1:0-6031 GCA_036524715.1 Nakamurella sp.
ACTGGCCACCCAGCCCGTCACTCCGGACCCGAGGGGCAGCCGGATCCGACCCACCTGCCGGTCGAACGGTGGGGTGGCGCCGGCCAGCGTCAGGGCCTGCTCGGTGTCGTCGAGCACGTGCACGAAGCACACGTCGGTCGCAGTGGCCTCGGTGATCAGCTTGGCCACCGCCGCGGCCATCGGCTCCACGTCGGGACCGGTGGACACCGCCTCGATGATGCCCAGCAGCAAGGCGTTCTCCCGGTCGGGGGGAACCAGCCCGCGTACCGGGTGAGGCCCGGCCGTGCCGACTGCCGCCGGTTCCGTCCTGGCCGCCATGCGGGCCGAAACGGGTTGTTGCGGCGGGTGTTCGGCGGTGCTGCCGGAGTGCCGGGCGCTCATTGGTAGATCCCCTCGCGCAGTGCGACCGCCACCGCGCCCGTGCGGTCGGTGACCTCGAGCTTGCGGTAGATCGCCCGCAGGTGGCTCTTCACCGTCTCGTCGCCCACCACCAGCCGGGTGGCCACCCCCCGGTTGGACATGCCGGCCACGATGAGCGCGAGCACCTCGCTCTCCCGGTGGGTCAGGCCGTGCCGGGCGCCCGGCCAGTACTCATTGCTGTGCAGCCGGGCGGCGGTGTCCACCGCCCGTCCGGCAAGTGCCGTGTCGATCACGGTCACCCCGGTGTGCGCCAGCTCCAGCTGCCGGACCAGCTCCTCCCCGCCGATCTTCTTCAACAGGTACCCGGCTGCACCCGCCCGCAGTGCCTGGAACAGGTACTGCTCGTCGTCGTAGACCGACAGCAGTACGACCCTGATGTCAGGGTGCCGCTCCCGCAGCGTGATGCACACGTCGAGCCCGCTGGCGCCCTGCATCCGCACGTCGCACAGCACGATGTCCGGGCGCAGCCCCGACACCACGCGGAGCGCCTCGTCGGCGCCGATCGCCTCGCCGACCACCCGAACCCGGCTGCGGAACGGGCCGAGCATCGCCTTCAAACCGGCGACCACCATCGCGTGGTCATCGACCAGCACGACGCGGACGGGGCCGCTGGGAGGTGGGTCGTTCATGATGGGAGAATCCGGGGTGTCTCAACGGAAATACTCATCAGCTAACCCGCATCGTTGAAGGTTGTTGGCAGATTCGTTCTCCATGCCCATGACCGAGCACACAGTGCACCCTGCCATGGCCGACCCTCGCCGTTCGTGTGACCTGGGTTACACGCGAAGACATCGTGCTGGATGCGCGACAACCTTGACAAGATCACCAGGTGCCCGCGTCACCATCGTGTCCCGCGGGTGCAGGTTCGAGGTCCACGGCAGAACCGATCGATCAGCACGGCGGCAGCGGGGACCGAGGTCGGGTCCGGCTCAGTGCCGGGTGCCGCCCGGGGCCGCCCACTGCCCGCCGGTATGCACGCCCGGCGGGGCCGTCCCCTCTGGGTGAACCTGGCTGGGCGGGCGGGTTCGTCGCTGCTGGCCGAGCCCGGCAGGTTGCGCTGATCAATGACCCACCGAACCGGACAAAACGGCGCCGGAAATGGGTTTTCGATCAGCGCAAGGTGAGGGCGCGCTCTTTTGAAGTAGGCGTTTCGGCCCGGGTCGCGGGTTGCAGGGCCGGCCGTCCGGCGGTGATCCCCGCTCACCACGCCTGATCGACAGGCTCGGCGATCGTCACCCAGGACAACGGGCGGGCTCAGGCGGCCGGTCGAGCTGCAGCCATCGTGGGTCCTTCAGGTGCACGAACGAAAGCAGCTACACACCAGTTACTTCGGGCAGTCAGGAGATAAGTCATGAGCGAGGCGATATGCGAGTTGTCCGACCTGCCGGTCAACCAGTGCGCCTGTGCTTCACACCAAGGCCGGGCCCCGCGGCCGTACAGCGGAAAGCAGTAACCGGGACGGCTACCCGGCTACCGGGGTCGCGGCTGTACTGCCCACGGCGGAGAGCATCGAGGTCACCGACGCGGAGTTCGACAAGGCCCTGAAACGCATCCGAACCGCGGTCAGCAGGCAGCAAGCGGTCCATGAATTCGCGCAATTCTGCGCCGGGGCGGGGCACTGGTGGGAGTCGTACCGCGAGGAGCGGGCGCGGTGGATTGCGGCTCTGACCGTGGCAACGGCCAAACGGGTGCAGGCCGATCCGGCCGAAGTGCTGGCGCTGATCGAGGATGCGGGAGAAGTGCCATGGGAGAGGCCGCCTCGGGCGTTTTGGGTTGCCGACGTGGACGCGATCTTCGAGCGCCGGTCGAGGGCCTGAACAAGGGATGCAGGCACGACGACAGTCACTGTCGTGGCGACCGTGACTGACCCGCCGAATACGTGCGGCGGGTCGTGCGCGATTCGTATCAGCGTTGCGGACACAAGTGGTCGGAGCGCTATCAGGGCCCGCTGGCCCCCGACTACATGTGGACTCTATTGAGCTGTGGGAATGTGGTGAGCGGTGCGGGCGATCGGCGATTCGAAAGGCAGTGGGGGCCCGTGATCCTGCTCACCACCGCGTGATCGACAACGTAGCAGGTCGTCACTCCATCGAAAGTAGATGAATGCCCTTCGGTCTCCGTCGCCACCGTTGATGAAAGAGGAACTGCCGTGCGCTCCTGTCGAGAACGTCTTCCATGACAGCCAGCCCTGCCTCTCCTCCGAGCAACGCATCAGCGGGACTGCCGCCGGGCCTGCTATTGGTAGGTCGGTATGAGGTCGTCGCCCCGATCGCGTCCGGCGGGATGTCCACCGTGTATCGGGGTTTCGACCGCAGCCTGGGCCGTCCGGTGGCGATCAAGACAATGAGCTCGCGACTGTCCGCCGATCCCACGTTCGCCAGACGGTTCGAACGTGAGGCGCGTTCGATGGCTGGCTTGAATCATCCCGGGCTGGTCTCCGTGCACGATCACGGCACGGATCGTGGGCATGCCTACTTGGTCATGGAACTGGTCGACGGCGGGACCCTCCGCGACGTGCTGCGAGCCAAGGGCCAGCTCATGCTCCCGGAGGCGTTCGCATTCCTCGACGCGATCCTGCAGCCCCTGGCTCACGCGCACGCCGCGGGCCTGATCCACCGCGACATCAAGCCGGAGAATGTCCTTGTCTCGTCCATGGGGGTGGTCAAGCTCACCGACTTTGGACTTGTTCGGTCGGCCTTCACCCAGACCCTGATGACGGGCGACATGATCCTCGGCACGGTGCCGTACATGGCGCCGGAACAGATCGCTGCGGGCACCGCCGACACACGAACCGACGTCTACTCAGTCGGGATTGTGGCTTTCGAGATGCTGACCGGGGCGCCGCCGTTCTCCGGTGACAACGCTATGTCCGTCGCCTACCAGCATGTCCATTCAGACGTTCCCACCGTTTCGTCACGTCGACCAGGTGCTCCAGAATCCGTCGACGATCTCATCCGGGACGCCACCCGCCGGGAACCCGATGACCGCCCCGGCGATGCCAGTGCCCTCCGCGCGCTGGTCCTGCAAACGGGCCAGGAGCTCGACATACCGTTGGTGCAGATCGCTGGACCCGTCGGGCCTTCCCGCCGCCAACCGTTGGCGCCACTGGTACGTCGGTCGGCCGGGCCCAACGGGCACTCGCGAAGCTGGTCGTGGGCCGCTGACGGCGCATCAGCGATCATTCACACCGACATGGCACCAGCATTCCGCGCATGCGCCCTCTGGCGGGGCGAAGCGATCGGGCACTGGCCGCAAACCCATGACCAAGATTGGACTCGTCGTTGCGATTGCCATGGCGTTCCTCTCGGCGGGCACCGTCTACGCCATGGGTCAGCAGGGCGCCGCATCCGGAGACCAGTTGACCAGCACGACCACAGCCGCAGCCACCCTGACGGTGTGGACTACGACGACATCGACAACCGAGCTACCGACGACGGTCAAGAAGACCGTGACAGCTTCGGCGGAGCCGTCAACACCTCGGACCGTTCGCTCATCAGGCGGCTCGGAGTCTGTTGCCTCCCCGGATTCAACGGAGGGCACGGCCGACGACGAATGGACGGTAGGTCCGAACCGTATCCACGCCGGTCCTCCGCCGGAATTCCCTGAAACGCTGAAAGGTTGGCGGCTGCAGAATCAATGGGACGTGACGCCGCGCGCGTTCGACACAACCTGGACGGACGTCTCTGGCCCTGACTACACCGAATTCCCGAGCACGATGAACGGCTGCGACCAGCTGTGCTTCCTCGTCAGGTGGAGGGTTCTCGATGACGGCGCCACGATCAACGCGATGTGGGCGGACGCAGCGGACAACGCGCACGAGCAGGTCACCGGAACTACCGGCTGGTTCGACCTGGACGGCTGCGAACACCCTGCCATCTCCCTGGTCAGCAGCTCCAACGGTTCCACGCTCACCGATGTCGCGGTGTCCGTCCAGCAATACTGGCCGGCGGTCTGAGGGATCTCACCACCACGAGGGCCCGCGATCGAATCGATCGCGGATCTCGATTTCCCGTAGGGCAACGACTTCGTCAATCGGGATCGCCGTCACGACGGGTCAACCGGCAAAGGGGCGGCACCCAGCGCGACGATGGCGTCGATCGTGTCCACTTCGTCCACCGACTTGTCGTCCCGGTAGCGCAGCACCCGGGCGAACCGCAGGGCGACGCCGCCGGGGTAGCGGGTGGAGGCCTGCACCCCGTCGAACGCTATCTCGGCGACCAGTGGCGGGTCGACGAACACGGTGCTTTTCGTCCGCCGGACCTCCCGGGCCAGGAACTGTTCGGTCTGCCAGGTGAGCGTCGCGTCGGTCAGGCCCTTGAAGGTCTTGCCGAGCATCACCAGGGCACCGGTGTCGGGGTCGCGGGCGGCCAGGTGCAGATTGGACAGCCAGCCCTGGCGTCGCCCGTATCCCCACTCCGCCGCGATCACCGCCAGGTCGAACGTGTGCCGCGGCTTCAGCTTGATCCAGCCGGAATCCCGCCGACCCGCCGCGTACGCGGCGGTCAGCTTCTTGACCACCGCGCCCTCGAACCCGGCGCTCACTGCCTGGGCGAACGCCGCCTCGACCGCGGCCACGTCCGGGGCGACCGTCCGCGGCACGATCAACGATGCGGGCAGCACGGACGCCATCACCGCCACCCGTTCGGACAGCGGCTCGTCCAGCAGGTCCCGGCCGTCCACATGCAGCAGGTCGAAGCAGAACAGCGCCAGCGGCAGCCGATCTCCGTCGCCGGGGTCCCTGGTCATGGTCCGGGACGCGATCAGCTGGAACGCCACCGGCCGACCGTCGGCGCCCAGCGCGAGCACCTCCCCGTCCAGCACCAGTCGCCGGGCGGGCAGCTCGGCGACCACCCGCACCACCTCCGGCAGCCGGTCGGTGATGTCGTCCAGCGTCCTGGTGTACAGCCGGACGACCGGCCCGTCCTTGTGCACCTGCACGCGGATGCCGTCCAGCTTGGTGTCCACCAACGCCGGCAACCCTGACCTGTCGACCGCCGCAACCGGATCCGGGGCCGACGCGGCCAGCATCGGCCGCACCGGAACCCCGACCTGCAGGCCGACCGCCTGCAGCCCGTCCAGCCCCTCGGCGACCAGCAGCCGGGCCGCGGAAGCGGTCGAGCCCAGCAGCATCGACGCCCGCTGCACCGCTGCGGCCGGCACCCCGAACGCCTCGGCCAGGCCGTCCTGCACCAGCGAATCCAATGCGCCCTGCCGGATCTCGTCGAACACCAGGCCGCGCAACAGTCGCTGCTCGGCCTCGGTCGCCCGGCCGAACAACGCCTGCACGGCGGCGGCCCGCGCCGCCGCCGAGCCCGCGCCGCCGATCGCCGCGATCTGCTCGAACGCATCGTCCACGTCGGGCACGGTCAGCGTCGGCTCGGCGGCGGGTGACGGAAGCGACGACAGTGAACTCCACCCAACCCCGGTGCGCCGCTGCCGCAGCGACCCGGACAGGTAGGTGACGACCAGGCCGATCTCGGCGGCGCCCGCGGCCCGGATGGCGGTGGCCAGCAGGGCTCGTTTGGCCAGCCGGGATCGGGTCGCGCCGACGGCGGCGGAGGTGGTGGCGAGCTCGGCGAACATCACCGGACCATCCTGACGCAGGGGTCCG
>DATDBV010000466.1:0-2448 GCA_036524715.1 Nakamurella sp.
GCCGTCGACGAAGTCCTGGGTCAGCTCCGCCGCCTGGCGCCCCAGAGCCGCGTCACCGTCGCTCCAGACGTACAAGCTGGGGACGGTCACCCGACCCGCGCCCGGCGCTCCCTTCACCCGCATCGCCCGGTACCAGTTGACGGCCCCTGTGGCGGTCGTTCGGTCGCTGAGCAGCCGACCCATGGCCTCCGCATCCTCGGCCCCGCTCGCGGCGAACATCCGCGTCGACAGTCGACCGCCACCGACGCCGAGCAGGGTCTCGGGCAGCCACGGCAGCTGGAACAGCAGCATGTACCAGGACCGCAGCGCCTGCGGTCCCTTGAACGCCTCCCACAACGCGGCCGGGTGCGGCGTCGACGCGACCGACACGGTCCGGACGCGGTCGGCGTGCCGAGACCCCAGATACCAGGCCACGGCTCCGCCCCAGTCGTGCCCGAGGACGTCGAACTGATCCCAACCGGCGGCGTCGGCCAGGGCCAGGACGTCGCCGGCGAGCTTGTCCATCGCGTACGCCGACACCTCGCGCGGATGGGCGTCGGGGGAGTAGCCGCGTTGCTCGGGAGCCAGTATCCGCACCCCGGCCGACGTCAGCCGGGCCGCCACCCGCTCCCAGCTCAGGGCGGTCTGTGGGAAGCCGTGGAGTGCTATCAGAGATCGGCCTTCGGCCGGTGCACTCAGAGATCGGCCTTCGGTCGGGCCCCAGTCGTGGACGCGGAAGCGGAGGCCGTCGTTCTCGAAGGCGGTCAGCGGTGCGGTCATCGCAGGCTCGTCTCAGTCGATCAGTAGTAGTCGCGGATGTGGAACTGCCGGCCGCCGAACAGCGTGTCCCAGACCGCATCCTGCTCGGTCCGCCCGCCCGTCAGCAGTCCGGCCCAGCGCAGGTTCGCGCAGGATTGCACCCCGGCGTAGAGCAGGGCCAGCCCCCGGGGATGGAATGTCCGGTCGTCGGAGTGCTCCTCGGCCACACAGGTCCCGACGCCCTCGGCAACCTCCCAGCGGTACGCCCCGGCGATGGCGTTCGCGCCGTCGGCCGCGACCAGGAACCCGAGTCGCGCCGACAGGAACCACGGGTACGCGCGGCGGGAGAAGGCGCCGGGCACGTCGATGATCGCGAGCATGTAGGGGTCGCTGGACACGGTCTCCCAGGCCCGGCCGGGCAGGAACTGCCGGACGATGTCGTCGCCGGAGGAGTCGATCTTGGTCTGCGGGGCCACCGAGGAGAAGCTGCCGAGCGTGCGGAGCAAGGCCCGGTAGCCGTCGGCGGACAGCGCGAGCAGGTCCGACACCTCGAGCGTGCCGCGTTCGTCGTAGTGCTGGCCGCGGTCCCAGGACGCGAAGCCGACCACCCGACCCTCGGCGTCTTCGGCCACGGTGATGCCGTCGAAGTCGCCCAGCAGCTCGGCGTCGGTGGCCGGGAAGGAGGGCCCGCGCCGGGTCAGCGGGCCGTTCTGTGCCGCAGCCCAGGTGTCGTACACCTCACGCAGTGACGGCATGTCGGCCAGCGCGGCACGTCGCGTCGACACCCCGGTCGGCGGTGCCGCGGCGGCCAGCTGAGCCGTGGCGATCGAGATGGTCCTGTAGTCGCTGACCAGCTCGTAGCCGAACCGCCGGTAGATGCGGGCGGCCGTCGGGTACAGCCCGGAGACCACCGCGCCGCTGTCCTGGGCCGCACTCAGCGCCGCGGCGAACAGCGGGGACAGGGCGCCCCGCCCCCGGTCCTCCATGGCCACGGTCACGCCGGCGATCCCGCAGGTCGGCACCGGGACCCCACCGAACCAGGAGTCGTACGCCCGGTCAGCGAGCCGACCCACCAGCCGGTCTCCGACGAACACTCCGTGGTACGTCCGCCCGGGCAGGTCGAGCGACGCCGGTTCGGTGGGTGGCGAGGTAGGCATCCCGAAGGCTTCGAAGCCCAGCGTGCGGGAGGCCTCGGCGTCGGCGGCGTCGAGCGGTCGGACGGTCAGGGAGTCGGGCGGCATGACTCCATCATTTCCCGAGTGCGCCCGGCGGTGGAGGTCTACCCTCGGGCTCATGAGTGCTGCTGCACCGGCCCGGGGGCTACCGAGCGTTCCGGAGGACTGGGACACCGCACTGGCGGTCGTCGCCCACCCCGACGACATCGAGTACGGCGCGGCATCCGCCGTCGCGCGGTGGACCGACCAGGGGAAGTCGATCAGCTACCTGTTGGCCAGCCGCGGAGAGGCAGGTATCGACGGCATCGACCCGGCTGTCGCCGCCCCGCTCCGGGAGGCGGAGGAACGGGCCGGAGCTCGCGTGGTCGGCGTGGAGACGGTCGAGTTCCTGGACCACCGCGACGGCGTGATCGAGAACGGTCTCGAGCTGCGCCGGCAGATCGTCCGGGCGATCCGCACCCACCGCCCGCAGGTGCTGATCACGGGCAACTACGACGTGAAGATGGTCAACGGGATGACCAACCAGGCCGATCAC
>DATDBV010000467.1:0-5556 GCA_036524715.1 Nakamurella sp.
GGAAGCTCGATATCTGTTCCCCATAAGGGGCATTCGAGGCGTAAGGCAGATCCGACGGCACACCCAGATCGGTTCCGTTGTTGCCCAACGGGTTCGACAACGTCTGGTGGGTCAGCACATCGGGACCACCGACCAGCACCAAGTAGTCGGGCAGATATTGACGAAAGGCCGCGTCGACGGCATCCTTGGTCGCCCGCTCGTCGGCGACGTCGTCCACCGTTGGCACCCCCAGGGCGGCCATGGTCGGGCCGTCCGACACATCGACGATCCGCCCCCGTATCTCACGGGCTTCGTAGGAATCCAGCAACGCGTCGAGCGCCTGGGCCACCAGACCGGCCGCGCCCTGGTACTTCTGACCCAGCCGAGAGCGGTTGACGATCACCACGACTGCGACCTGCCCGTTCGACACGAATACCTCCCTGACGTCACGGCCACCGGCGAGAAATCCTGTTGGCACCGGTCATTCCCATACGCGACGATAGGCCGCATTGTCTGCTTCGGCGAGGGGGATTGCATGGACGTATCGGTGTTGACCGGTCGAGTCGGTGCGGGACGCGGTCTGGCCCCGGGGACATCGAGAAATTGCGCCCGTACGTGGTGAACCTGAGCCAGGGCCGGTTCTCCGACGACGGGGACATGACCACCGATGTCGCCGATGTCGATGCCATTTTCGATGTCCATCTGCCCCGGTTCGTCGATCGATTCGCCGGCGAGGTTCCGCTGGTCATCTGGGCCCACGGCGGACTGGTTTCAGAATCGACCGGGCTCCAGATCGCCGCGCACCAGATCGCCTGGTGGCTCGACAACGGCGCATAACCGCTGCATTTCGTCTGGGAGACGGGGTTCTTCGACGCCGTCAAGCAGATACTCCGCGGCGGTGCCCGGGATCTCGCCGACGTCACGATCGATCCGGCGGTGGAATTCCTGTCCCGACCGCTCGGATCCCGCTGTGGACGGCGATGAAGACGAACGCCGAACTCGCCTCACTCCCCAACGATCCAGGGATTCCCAGTCACGGCGCCAGGTACGTGGCCAAGCGGCTGGCCGAGTTCTGCCAGCGGCACCCCGGACGGATCAGCCTGCACGCCGTCGGGCATTCGGCGGGCGCGATCTTCCATTCGTACTTCCTGCCCGCCGCTCTGCAGGAGGGCTCCGGCCCGATTTCTTCGCTGCAGCTGCTCGCGCCGGCCATCGGGGTCGACGGCTTCCTCGACCGGCTGTCCCCGGAGGTCGGTCAGGGTGTGCGGAACCTGACCATGTACACGATGAACAAGCAGCTCGAACGCGATGACAACTGCGCGCAGATCTATCGGAAGTCCCTGCTCTACCTGGTCAGTCGTGCCTTCGAGCCGGAGCGGGAGGCACCGATCCTCGGGCTCGAGGAGTCGGTTCGGGCGAACTCGGCGCTGGTCGCCTGTTCGGGCTCGCGCCGGGCCCCGCGGGCTTGGCGACGGTGGTCTGGTCCCGCACGCCGGATTCGGCCGCGCCCAACAGCCGCAGCTCGTCGACGTCGCACGGCGGTTTCGACAACGACGTCAACACCATGAACAGCGTCGCCCGTCGAGTACTGGGACGCGACGCCATCGTCGAATTTCCGGCAGGCGCACGGTCCGCCGGAATTGACGTGCCGGGGCCGCCGTCGGTGGGCGGCGCAGCCGCGTCCGAGCGCCCCTCGTCCGGGGTCGCGAGCGGTTGGCCCGCCGCCCCGGGCGGTTCGCGAAAGGCGTTGTGCGTGGGCATCGATGCCTACCCGGATCCGTACACCTTGGGTGGCTGTGTCGCCGACATGACCGTCTGGGCCGGCGCCCTACGCGGCCGGGGCTTCAGCGTGCGGACCCTGCAGGACGGCGAAGCCACCCGCACCGGCATCCTGGACCAACTGACCGAGCTGATCACCACGGCCGTGCCCGGCGATGTGCTCGCGTTTCAGTACTCGGGTCACGGCACGCAGGTCCCCGACCTCGACGGCGACGAGGCTCTCGACGCGATCAACGACGACAAGGACGAGGCCATCTGTCCGGTCGATTTCGACACCGGGGCGTTGATCATCGACGACGAGTTGTTCGCCGCCTTCTCGGCCCTGCCCGCCGGGGTCAGCCTGACCACCTTCTTCGACTGCTGCCATTCGGGAACGAACACCAAGGCGCTGAACATCCTTGCGCCGGCGCCCGCCCCGATCGGCACGCGCCGGAAGCGCTACATTCCCGCCACCGCCGCCCTGATCGCGGCCCACAAGCTGTTCCGCCGCACCCGGGCGGCCGGCGCCGCGCCCGTCATCGCCAACCAGCAACTTCGCAACGTGTCCATCGCCGCCTGTCGCGACGAGGAGGTCGCCTACGAGAGCAACGGGCAGGGCCACTTCACCAAGTACGCCATGCAGGTGCTCGGCGTCCCCGGCGGCGAGCTGAGCAATCGGAGCTTCACCGAGCGGGTGACCGCGCTGTTCGGGCGGTTTCCCGAACAGCGTCCGCTGCTGCACTGCCGGTCCGAACTGACCGACCGGCCGCTGCTGTCCGGCCCCGGCGGTACCGCCGACGGTGCCGCCGCCGCGACTGGGGCGGCCGCGACTGGGGCGGCCGCGACTGCGGCACCGACGCCGGACTCCCGGAGCTCGGATGGCGCTGTGGACGCGGTGTCCGACATCCTGCGCTCGGTAGTGACGCTCCTGGAGCAGCACTGACCGGCATGTCCGGGGTCAGTCCCGGGTGAGCTTGCGGTGGGTGACCCGGTGCGGCCGGGCCGCCTCGGCGCCCATCCGGGACACCTTGTTCTTCTCGTAGTCGGAGAAGTTGCCTTCGAAGAAGAACCACCGGGACGGATCTTCGTCGGTACCCTCCCAGGCCAGGATGTGCGTGCACGTGCGGTCCAGGAACCACCGGTCGTGGGAAATGACCACGGCGCAACCGGGAAACTGCTCGAGCGCGTTCTCCAGCGAGCCCAGGGTCTCCACATCCAGGTCGTTGGTGGGCTCGTCGAGCAGGATCACGTTGCCGCCGACCTTGAGAGTCAGCGCCAGGTTCAGCCGGTTCCGCTCGCCGCCGGACAGCACCCCGGCCGGCTTCTGCTGGTCCGGGCCCTTGAACCCGAACGCGGAGACGTAGGCCCTGGACGGCATCTCGACGTGACCCACCTTGATGTGGTCGAGCCCGTCGGAGACCACCTGCCACACGTTCTTCTTCGGGTCCAGCCCACCACGACCCTGGTCGACATAGGACAGGGACACGGTCTCGCCGACCCGGACGGTGCCGGAGTCCGGCTCCTCCAACCCGACGATGGTCTTGAACAGGGTGGTCTTGCCGACGCCGTTCGGGCCGATCACCCCGACGATGCCGTTTCGCGGCAGGGTGAACGACAGCCCGTCGATCAGCACACGGTCGTCGAAGCCCTTGCGCAGGTCGCCGACCTCCACCACGATCGAGCCCAGGCGCGGGCCCGGCGGGATCTGGATCTCCTCGAAGTCGAGCTTGCGGGTGCGCTCGGCCTCCGCCGCCATCTCCTCGTACCGCTGCAGACGGGCGCGGGACTTGGCCTGCCGGGCCTTCGCGCCGGAGCGGACCCAGGCCAGTTCCTCCCGCAGGCGCTTGGCCAGCTTGGCGTCCTTGCGGCCCTCGACCTGCAGCCGCTCGGCCTTCTTCTCCAGGTAGGTGGAGTAGTTGCCCTCGTACGGGATCAGCCTGCCGCGGTCCACCTCGGCGATCCACTGGGCGACGTTGTCCAGGAAGTACCGGTCGTGGGTGACGGCCAGCACGGCCCCCTCGTAGGAACTCAGGAACTGCTCCAGCCACTGCACCGACTCCGCGTCCAGGTGGTTGGTCGGCTCGTCCAGCAGCAGCAGGTCCGGCGCGGACAGCAGCAGCTGGCACAGCGCGACCCGGCGCCGCTCGCCACCGGACAGGAAGTCCACCGCGGAGTCGCCGGGCGGGCAGCGCAGCGCGTCCATCGCCTGGTCGATCTTGGCATCGAGGTCCCAACCGCCGGCGTGATCGATCTCCTCGCCGAGCGTGCCCATCTCCTCGATCAACTCGTCCGAGTAGTCGGTCGCCATCAGCTCGGCGATCTCCTCGTACCTCTTGATCTTGAGGTTGAGGCCGCCGAAGGCGGTCTGGATGTTCTCCAGCACGGTCTTTGACTCGTCCAGCGCCGGTTCCTGCTGCAGGATGCCGACGGTGAACCCCGGGGTCAGGAACGCCTCGCCGTTGCTGGGCGTGTCCAGGCCGGCCATGATCTTCAGGATGGTCGACTTGCCGGCGCCGTTCGGGCCGACCACGCCGATCTTCGCGCCCGGGTAGAACGACATGGTGACGTCATCGAGGATGACCTTGTCGCCCACGGCCTTGCGGGCCCGCTTCATGGTGTAGATAAATTCGGGCAATTCGAATATTCCTCTCAAACACGATTCGGCCGATGTTCATGGCACCGGCCCGGCGCAATCCCCCGGCCGCATGAGCCGCGATCGGCGGTGCGACGCCGCCCTACAGTGTGCCGGACCCGATGGGGTGGCCGCGCCGATCCGGGAGAGGGAGATCACCCCGCCGGGCTGTTTTGCGCGCCGGACTCCCGGGCAAACTGTCTCAAAGGTAAAGAGATAGTCAAGGAGTTGGCATGGTGCCGTTGCCGCCGGTGCACCCGGACGAGTACGACTCGCCCGCCGTGCGCGCCCGGCGCCGGCTCGACCGCGCCCAGCGGCGAGCCTCGCGACGCGTCGCCTGGTGGTACCCGCTGGCCGTCGTCGGGTGCCTGTTGGCCGGCCTGTGGGGGGTGCTGCGGATCGATCAGTACCTGGCGGACCGATTCTTCTGGCCCACCAGCGGGGCGCAGTTCGTCGAGGTCGGCCCCGACCCGGCGGACCCGGATTCGACCGGCGGGACGATCGTCGTGGTGGCCGGCGGGTTGAACCGCAAGAGCGGCACCGGCCCGGCGCTGGCCCTGATGCCGGCGCTGTCCGCGGACCACGCCCGGGTGTTCAGCTTGGTCTACGGCAGCGGCATCAACGACCGGGACATCGAGGACAAGTTCGACTCGCTGCTGGACCGGGTGCAGCCGGATCGGGTCGACTTCTTCGGCAGCAGCATGGGCGGTGACGTGGCGCTCGGACTGGCCCAACACCTGCAGCAGATGCGGGCGGACTACCGCGACACCCAGTCGGCGGCACCCGACACCCGGCTTTCACCGGCGCAGGTCCGAGCGGCCCAACCGGCGGCGGTGGCGGCGAGCCGATCCCGCTTCGCCGTGCTCGTGACGACCCCGCAGCTGTCGATGCCCGGGTCCCCGCCGGCCCCGCCGCGTCTCGGCGTGATCTACCTGGACTGCACGCCGCTCGGCGCCGCCGACGTCCGCGACACCGGCCGGACCCGAGCCGACGCGCTGACCGGGATCACCGAGGCGCTGCACACCGACGGCGGGGTGGGTGTTCGGCTCACCGCCGAGGTCCTGGCGCAACAGCAGCAGTGGTCGACCGGCCGGCTCCCCTTCGTCGACGTCCGATGGGACGACCTGACGTTCAAGGTCCACCAGGTGTGGACCGAGAAGATCGACGCTCCCGGCATCTCCACCCAG
>DATDBV010000468.1:0-5813 GCA_036524715.1 Nakamurella sp.
TCGCGCCGGGATTGCGCGGCCCGCGCCGACTCGGCGCGGACCGCGGGTTCGTGGCGCGAACCGGTCGTCGACGCCTACCGGAGCCTGCGCGGCCCCTCCCTGCTCGCCGGGGATCACCGGGGACACAGCAGATTCATGGCCTTCGGTGACCCGATGCCGATGGTCCGCACAACCGTTCCGCAGCGGCCGGCGGTCTGCTGGTTCCCGACCAGCGTGACCCGAGGAGGACCCGTGAACCAGCCCGCATCGACCCGTCGCCGCACCCCGCTGATGGCCGCGGGTGCTCTGGGAGTCGCGGCGGTGATCGGTGTGGCGGCGGCCTTCGGGGGGACGACCCTGGTTGCCGGCACACCGACCGCGGTCGAGGGCGTGAGCGCGGCGGCTGCCCTGCCGAGCCCGGACGGCGGGGGCTCGTCGGGTGGGTCCGGCGGGCAGAGCGGCCAGGGGTATGGCGGCTACGGCATCACGCCGTACGGCGGCCAGGGCTACGGCGGGACTCAGGGGTACGGGTCCACCGAGACCGACACCGGGACGGCGGCGACAGCGGCACAGGAGGCCGGCCTGGTCTACATCGACACCGTGCTGTCCTACCAGGGCGCCGAGGCCGCCGGCACCGGGTTGGTGCTCACCGCCGACGGCGAGATCCTGACCAACAACCACGTGATCGAGGGATCGACGTCGATCACGGTCACCGTCGTCAGCACCGGGGCGACCTACCAGGCGACGGTCGTCGGCACCGACGTCGAGGACGACATCGCGGTGCTGCAACTGTCCGACGCCTCCGGGCTGACCACCGCCGGCTTCGGCACCTCGGCCGACGTGCAGGTCGGTGACGCCGTCGTCGGCGTCGGCAACGCCGGTGGTGACGGCGGAACACCCTCCGCCGCGGCGGGTGTGGTGTCCGCGCTCAATCAGACCATCACCACGCAGGCCGAGGGTTCCGCGGCCGGCGAGACCCTGACCGGGCTGATCGAGACCACCGCGGACATCCAGTCCGGCGACTCCGGCGGCCCGCTGTTCAACGCGGACGACGAGGTGATCGGCATCGACACCGCGGCCGAGGTGGTCGCCGGCGAGAGCGAGAACGGGTACGCCATCCCGATCGACACCGCGATGAGCATCGTCGAGCAGATCCGTGGCGGCGACGAGTCCGACGGCGTCCAGCTCGGCTACCCGGCGTTCCTGGGCGTCCAGGTGCAGTCGGCGACCACCGGCACCGGCCGTGGCCGAACCGGCTCGACCACCACCACAACGGCCGACGGCGCGCTGATCGCCGGCGTGGTCGAGGGATCGCCGGCCGCGGAGGCCGGGTTGGTCGCCGGAGACACCGTCGTCGGGATCGACGCCACCGCGGTGAGCACCGCCGACGGCCTCAGCGCCGCGCTGGCCGGCCACGACCCGGGCGACACCGTCACCGTCACCTGGCTGGACAGCGCCGGATCGCAGCACTCGGCGAGCATCACGCTGGCCCAGGGGCCGGCCGCCTGACGCGTCGTCAGCGAACGGGGGCCTCCCGTCGGCGGCATCCGGCCAGGGGGCCGCTGAGGGCGGGTGAGCCACCGGTCATTAGTTGTCCAAGATCATTGGATGCAGGCCTGAGCAGGAAGTATGTGCCCCCAGCAGGATTCGAACCTGCGACACACCGCGTCTTATGGGTGCTTGATCCCAGCTGAAACGAGGCTATTGGGAGTGAGTGGCCGCGGCTGGAAACCCGCGTCCACCTGCGAAGACGGGGTTTGATGCACGAACTCCCTGTCAGCTCCAACACGCGCGTTCATGGTGAAACGTGCAATGAACGTGCAGTGGCGAGGGACAACCGCGCCGGGGCTGCTGGTTGCTGGTCGCCGCTGACGCACGGCGTGACATCGGAGTGACCGTCCCAGTTCCTTGGAACTGGGACAGTCGATCCGGTCAACGATGCGGTTTGGCGTTGTGACTGGTCAGAGCCCGGATTGGGAGGTCCCAACGTCAGTACGGAGACGACATCCGTTCCGTCCACGAAGCGTGGATGTTGGATCAGCCGCTCATGTCAAGTTCAGAGGTTTTCCGACCGGGGCGCGTTCCGACTCCGCCGACGCGGCCGTGATTACGTGGCCGTTTCTCGAGCCAGGGTGATCCCACAGGCCGCCCGCCGACGGGCGAGTGGGTCGAGCCGGGGCGTGGTCGCCGCCTTCTGGTGACCCGCCACCCGTTCTGACCTGAGCGAGTTCGGATGTCAGTGCTGCCGAACGCCGCGGCGGCGATGCACCGCGAGCAGCAGTCCGTAGCCAGCAGGATCAGTCCGAGCCCCAGCGCCGGCACCTGCCACGAGAGCACAGTCTTTCTGATGGCCGGACTGCTGCTCGCGCTGCTCCTGGTCACCAGGCCTGTCGCGCAACGACCTTCGGTCGAGAGCTGAGGATGATCGGTGGACGACACCGGAACGGACGCCGATCGCCGGACCGATTCGGCGGCTGAAGGGGTCGGCGAGGACTGCTCCGCGAACATCGAGAGGAGCAGGCCCAAGGGCGGGAGAAGGCCCGTCAGCTGTGGCAGGACGCGGCGAATGGGTCTACGCCGTTCGGCTTCCCGGTGATCATGCCGCTGCGGGAGTCGAGGACGTCGACGGCGCCGTAGACCAGGTCGGTGGCGGCGAGCACGGAGGTGATGGCGGCGGGACCGTGGATGTCGCCCTTGAGCAGGAATGCGATTTCGGATTCGACGCGGGGTGGATGAACCGGTCGAGGGGGGATGGGGTCGCCGCAGGTGGCCAGCATGGAGGTGGCGACCCGGCCGTAGAGGGGTGAGTCGATGCCCATGGCGCGTTGTTCGTTGCGCCTGGTCAGGCCGAGCTTATAGCCGACGAGTTGTTCGCCGGCGTCGAGCTTGGCCTGGACGAACGCGTGCTGGGCGGCGTAGCCGGTGGCGAGGTCGAGAGGTCGAGGTCCGGGTGCGCGGTGCTGAACTGGGGCACCTCGGTGCGGTCGACGTTCGCCGGCGAGCAGGACCCTTGAGCGATCTCGTCCGGAGTGGTGGTGGGCTGGGTGGCGGTCTGGAGGCGATACCTGTTGGGTTGATCGTGGCCGGAATGGTGCTCGGGCCTGATGCGCCTCAGGGCTTGATGGGTGCAGGTCGGGCTGATGGGACGCCCTCATGTCGGCCAGAACCGCCATGTGTGGTCCAGGGATCGGATCGTGACGCCGGGAGGCCGCCGGCGACCGGTCAGGCGGACAGCAGACGGGGCCGGGTGAGCCGGCTCGCCGCCTCTCGCAGGGCGGTGAGCACCGTTTCCCGTTCCTCGGGGGCGCCGGTGGGGTGCACGATCGACACCCCGAGCCCGAAGGTTGGGCTGCCGGATTCGCTTCCCGGCACGAGCACCGCGATCCCCAATACGGAGGAATGGACCTCGCCCTCGTCGATCGCGTAACCACGCTTCCGGGTGCTGGCGAGTTTGGCCTGGAGTTGGGCGATGGTGGCGGTGGATCGTCCGGTGAACCCGACGAACTCCCGCTGGTCCCAGTACAGTGCGGCGACCCGCTGCGGTGTGAGTTCGGATAGCAGGATGGTGCCGACCGCGGTGGTCGACGCCGGATACCGATCTCCGACGCCGGCCGAGAGTGGGAATTTTTCCCGCCCCTGGTATACGGCCAGGTAGAGCACCCGGGCGCCGTCGAGCATGGCGACCTGCACCAGTTGGCGGCACAGGACGTCGGATTCCTCGCAGGCCCGGTAGAACTCGCGGATCTCGTCGAATCCGGATAGGTAGGCACTGCCGAGTTCGACGGTCCGACGGGCCAGCAGGTACCCGGGAGCGGTCGGGCGGATCAGCCCACCCTCCTCCAGTGCCGCACAGAGGTTCGACGCCGAGGACTTGGCCAGCCCCAGGGCGCGGGCGATCTCGGACAGGTTGATCGCCCGGCCATGCTGCTCGGCCAGCAGGTCCAGGATTCGGATCGCCCGGGTGACCGCGGGTGATCCGCCGGATCGGTCTGGTTCGCTCACGTCCTGTCCTGCTTAGTAGAACTCGACGGTGTTGACCCGGTTGATCAGTTCCTGTCCGTCCAGGAACCGCGTTGCGTTGCGCGCGAAAAGCTTGGCGATGAGCTGGTCCTCGGCCGAGTTCAGGGCCGCGGTGTGCGGGCTGATCAGCACGTGCGGGTCGGTCCACAGCGGGCTGTCGGCCGGCAGCGGCTCGACCGCGAACACGTCCAGCGCGGCGAACCCGATCCGCCCGTCGGCAAGCGCTTCGCACATCGCGGGTTCGTCGACGACGGTGCCGCGGCCGATGCTGACCACCGTGACACCCGGCTTGACCTTGGCGAACACCTCGCGGCTGACCAGCCCCTCGGTCGCGGCGGTGCCGGGCAGGCTGACCACGATGCCGTCGACGTCGCCGACGACGTCGACCAACTCGTCCGGATGCACCACCGTGTCCACCGATTCCACCGGCCCGGGGGTCAGGTTGGTCCCGATGACCGTCGCACCGAGCGCCTTGAGCTTGGCCGCGACCGCCCGGCCGATGTTGCCCAGCCCGACCAGCAGGATCCGCTGTTGACTGAGCAGCCCCATTTCCCACCGGCCGGTCCACTGCTTGCCGGCCTGCTGTTCCACCAACCTGGGCAGCGTCTTGGCCCCGGCCAGCAGACCGAACACCGCGTACTCGGCCAGCGGTTCACCGTGCACGCCGGCGGAGGTGCTGAACGCGATCCGGGTCAGCGCCTCCTCGGCGAGCCCGGCCGACTGGACCTGTGCTCCGCCGCCGGCGGGCATTGTGTGCACCCAGCGCAGACCGGGATTGACGGCCACGGTGCGGGCCAGCGCGGCGGGCTTCTCGTCCGGAACCCCGTACAGGACCTCGGCCGAGTCGACCAGCGCGTCGAAGGCGGCCTGCTGCTCGACGGTGCGGTGGAAGTTCGGGTCGCCGGCGTGGTCGCCGGGGAACAGCTGCGGCGGCAGCAGGCTCTGATCCCGGACGAAGTCGATCCGCGGCTCGGCCGCCACGATCTGGGCGATCAACTCCTCGCTGATCGGTGTGGAGGCGACGACCCGGAGCCGGCCCCCCGCCTGCGGCCGGAGGGCGCGCCCACCCCGACTCGGTTCGTGTGTCGTCATGATGCTTCCTTTCGTAGATGAGACCTCGATATCGTAGTACGAGTTCAGCATTCTGGATAGAGTCCGGACTGATGAACTCTCCACCATGGGTCCCTCGGGACGACCCGACAACCGCGCCGCGTGGTTCAGTCTGCACCCAGGCGCCGGAGAGCCGACCTAGCAGGCGTGCCCTGCTCCTGTTACGCAGCGAATACTCCATCACGAATTTCACCGTGCAGAACACCCGTTCAGCTGACTGGACAACTCCAAGGTGCAAACGTAGTATTAATCCACCTCGCGAGGACCCCCTCGCATACGATTCCTTCGCGTGTCAGTGCGGACCGCCCGGCCCGCCCGCGAAGCCCGTCTTCCACAGGAGCCGAGTCATGGACGAGCACCACACGTCCCCCGCCGTCCGCGGTAGTGACGATCCCGAGTACGCCGCCAACCTCAAGCGGGCCACCCTGGCCGCCTCCGTGGGCAGCGCGCTGGAGTACTACGACTTCGCGTTGTACTCGCTGGCGTCCGCGCTGATCTTCGGCAAGATCTTCTTCCCCGGCCTCGGCGACGCCGCCGGGACCGTGGCCAGCCTGGCCACCCTGGCGATCGGCTTCCTGGCCCGCCCGATCGGCGGCCTGTTCTTCGGGACGCTGGGTGACAAGCTGGGGCGCAAGTGGGTCCTGATGATCACCATCGCGCTGATGGGCGGCTCCAGCTTCCTGATCGGGGTGCTGCCCACCGCC
>DATDBV010000469.1:0-2507 GCA_036524715.1 Nakamurella sp.
GGCTCAGCGGCGGGTCAGGGGCCGACGTGGCGTTCGAATGCACCTCAGTGAACGTTGTCCTGGACACTCTGTTCGATGCGGTTCGGCCAGGGGGCGTGATCGTGGTGGTGGCGATCTGGGGTCACCCGGCAACGTTGGACATGCAGAAGTTGGTGCTCAAGGAGGTCGACATGCGCGGCACCATCGCGTACATGGGGAACCACCCCGATGTGATCAAGCTGGTGCAGTCGGGGAAGGTCGACCTGAAGCCCTTCATCACCGGGAAGATCGCACTGGAGAACCTCATCGACGAGGGATTCGACACCTTGATCCATCGGAACGACACCGCGGTGAAGATCCTGGTCTCGCCGTCCGGGCGTGGCCTCTGACCGGTTCGCCGGCTCGACCCAGATGATCGGCCGGATAGTCGATGTGCTGCTGCGGCCCTGCCCTGCTCTCGCTGTCGTCGCGGATGCCGGACAGGGCTGGCGTGGCCGGCGCCCGGTCCGGCCGAAGATCGACAGCGTCTCCGGAGCCGCGTTCGTGCCTTCGTGCTCCTGCCCGGTCAAAGTGCGGAGGATGGGGGATTCGAACCCCCGAGGGCGGTTAACCCAACACGCTTTCCAAGTCCGCGAACGCATGTTCGCCGGCGGTCGTCACAGGCTCTGACCAGGCAGAATAGATGTGCGTGGATCGTCGAAGACGGCAGCGAACGGACACAGCTGACTCCCTATGAGGGGTGCCGACGGCTTCGGGCGCGGGCGGGCGGAACACGGATATCAGACCGGGCAGCATCTGGCCCAGGACGTTGGCGCGCCCGAATACCCAGACCGTGGACTGGGTGTCCAGGAAGCGGCGTTGCAGCGTGTCCGGGTGCGACGCCGGCGTAGGGCGGCGGTGAGGGCCTGGGCCAGCACGCAGAGCATGATGTCCAGGTCGACGTTGAGGTTCACGGTGGAGGACAGGGCGTCGGTGTGGAAGGCCTGGATGATCTCGCGAGGCGTTGTTCGATGGTCATCCGGCGGGCGTAGCGCTCGATCAGGGCCTTGACGGGTAGGTCGTGCTCGTTGGTGATGATGACGGTGGGGGCGTCGCGGCCCAGGCCGGTGACGATGAGTTGGCGGACTGCGGCGGGGTAGTTGGTCAGCCGGGCGTCGGTGGTTTCGTGGACGCGTGGGCGGTTGAACCGGCCGGGCCGGTTCAGGGTGATGGTTTTGAAGTCGGCGTTGGTCAGTGCGTTGATCTGGGTGAGCAGGGCGGGTGAGTGCATCCGCAGGGTGAGGAACTTGACGCCGCGGTCGTTCAGTTCGGCCAGCACGGCCTGGTTGGCGACCTTCTGGTCCATGATCAGCATGCGGGGGTCGGCGCCGGACACGCTCTTCCAGTGGTCGCAGAACACGATGACCTCGCGGGTGCTGGTGGCCTTGGTCAGGTCGGCGTTGGCGTAGACCAGGTTGTGGGTGCCGCTGTCCTGGGCGAAGAAGGTCAGTACCGAGCGGGCGCGTTGGGAACGTTTGGGCACGTAGTGCTTTTCCAGCACGGGGTCTTGTCCCCAGTGCATGACGGCGTGGAAGTCCAGGTCGAAGATCGCGTCGGAGCCGGTGGCCAGGCCGCCGTGGATCATCGCGGTGTCCAATGCGGCGAGGAACTCTCGTTGGTGCTGGTGGCTGGTGCGGTAGGAGTAGTCGGTCAGCGCGGTCTTCTTCGGTAGCACGGACAGGCCGGCGAACAGGGACGCGGCCGGGTCGGCCAGCAGCAGGTCGTCGACGTGGGAGACCCGGCGGGTGCGGGTGAGTTTGAGCGCGAGCAGGGACAGCAGCCAGGACACCGCGGGCACCACCCCGGTGCCGGGGTAGCCGGCCGACTTGACCAGGGCGGGCAGGTCCAGCTCGATCAGGTCGGGGATCAGCAGCAGTAGCCCGGCCTTGCCGGTTTCCACGGTGGTCGGCCAGTTGGCCCAGTCCAGCCGGCCGGTGCGGGGCAGTCGGGTGTCCCGGCCGGGGGTGGCCGGGTTGATGCTGGCTTCGGGTTCGGGGTGGCGCAGCAGCCGGCCGAAGCCTTCCTCGGTCAGGATCTCGGCGACCCCGGTGCGGTTGAGCGGGGTGCCTTCGGTGGCCAGTTGGGCGGAGATCTCGTAGGTGGACAGGCCGCGGCGTCGTAGCGCGATGACCCGGCCGCGGGCCCGGTCCTTGGCCGGTGCGACGCCCGGCGGGGGTCCGGGTTTGCGGGGCGGGGCGAACAGGTCCAGGGTGCCGGCTCGGTATTCGCGGACCAGGTTGACCATGGTCCACCGGGTGTAGCCGAACCGCTGCGCGGCCTGGGCGTGGGTGAGCCCGTCGACGTAGAAGGCGCGCAGCGCCTCGTACCGGCGGTGGTTGACCTGCTCCGGAGCGGTGAACCAGTCCGTCCCGAAGGCTTGTCGTGATCCGGCTGCCATATGCCATGTTTACCATTTCCTCAGTGACCGGGGTCGGATCGGGCCGGTTCGGCGTGTCGCTCCAGGTCGTGCAGTGAATCCCTTGTGACAG
>DATDBV010000470.1:0-2793 GCA_036524715.1 Nakamurella sp.
CTGCTGGCGGCCATCGTGCTCCTGGCCCTGCTCGGATCGCTGGTCAACACCGGCTCGAGCGTCTTCCTGGTCTACGCCGCCGCCCTTGCCGGACGGCTGGAACCGGTCCGCCGCGCCGTCTGGGTGATCGCTGCCCTGGCCGGCGGCACCGGCATCATCTACCTGACATCGACGGTCCCGATGCCCTGGCGGATCGCGCTGACGGCGCCGGAGTTCGTGTTCACGCTGGTGGTCGGTGCCGTGAGCATCTTCGACAGCGAGCGAGCCAGGGCGCAGCGCCGACTGCGGCGGGCCGACGAGGAGATAGAGCGCCTGGCGACCATCGCCGAGAGGGAACGCATCGCGCGGGATCTGCACGACCTGCTCGGCCACACCCTCTCGGTGATCGTTCTCAAGTCCGAGGTGGCGGGCCGCCTGATCACCATCGACCCCGGTCGGGCCGAACGCGAGGTGCATGACATCGAGCGCACCGCACGGACTGCCCTGACCGAGGTACGCGCGGCGGTGGCCGGGTACCGGGCGAAAGGTCTCGGCGGTGAATTGGCCAACGCCCGACGCACCCTGGCCGCCGCGGGGGTCGACACTGAACTCCACGCCGACCTGCCCGAGCTCGACGCCGAGCAGGAGTCGGCCCTGGCCCTGGCGGTGCGCGAGTCGGTGACCAACGTGCTGCGGCACGCGCAGGCCAACCGGGTCATCATCCGTCTCCACAGCACCGCCGACGGCGTGGTTCTCGAGGTGATCGACGACGGGCGGGGCAGCGACGCACCCGACGGCGCCGGCCTCGCCGGCATGCGCGAACGCATTTCAGCGCTCGGCGGCGGAGTCACCCGAATGACCGGGCCCGGGGGCGACGTCGCATCCGGCACGCTGGTGCGAGTGACCCTGCCCCGCGCAACCGGCGACGCCCACCGGCAGGGTGTGACCCGGGCGGTCCGACCATGAGCGAGCTTGCGAGCGAATCATGGGCGCATCGCTCCGTTCAAACCCGATAGGGGGCGCGATGAGCATCACCGTCCTGATCGCCGAGGACCAACGGATGGTTCTCGGTGCGCTCGGCACGCTGCTCGGGCTGGAACCCGACATCGACGTCGTCGGATCCGCCGCCGATGGCGACGAGGCGCTCCGGCTGACCCGCACCCTGCGGCCGGACGTCCTGCTCACCGACATCGAGATGCCTGGCCGCACCGGACTCGACGTCGCCGGCGAAGTCCGACGACAGGGCCTACCCACCCGGGTGGTGATCCTGACTACCTTCGCCCGCGCCGGGTACCTGCGCCGTGCGCTGGACGCCGGCGCCCGCGGGTACCTGCTCAAGGACGCGCCTTCGGCCACCCTCGCCGAGGCGATCCGCACGGTCCATGCGGGTGGTCGTGCCATCGACCCCGATCTGGCGGCCGACGCCTGGGGCGAGCCCGACCCGCTCACCGACCGGGAACGCGAGGTCCTGCGCCTGACCGGGGACGGGCTGGCCAACGCCGACATCGCCCGGCGCCTGCACCTTTCGGAGGGAACCGTCCGCAACTACCTTTCCGAAGCCACCCACAAGCTCGGCGCCGGCAACCGGATCGCCGCCGCCCGGCAGGCCCGCGAACGCGGTTGGCTGTGACCGGCTGTGGCTGGAAGTGATCCGCGACGACGCCCCCGGGCGGACCTGGTCGGCAGCCTGATCCACCGCGAGGCAGCCCGAACCGAGCCCTCATGACCACGGGTCACGGGTTTGATCACAAATCTCGTCACCAGCCCAAACCAAACGGCCCCCGGACCAGGTCCGGGGGCCGTTGTGTCTAGTAGCGGGGGCAGGATTGAACCTGCGACCTCTGGGTTGGATCGGCAACTCGCCGACCACTACCGAATGATGCGGGATGCCGCCGGATCCTCCGTGTTGATGAGGAGGACGAACACGTTCGTGGACCGAGTCACTGGACGCCACGACCCGCGCCGGGATCACACGTTCTGAACCGTCGCGTCTTCGGTGCTCGGTGGTCAACGCCGACATCAGTGCCGGGTTCGGTCCGGTGGCGTCGGTAGGGCCGGTCGCGCTCATGGGTGATGCTCCTTGACTGGTCGGGATAGTCCGACCTTGCGATCGCCGGCGGGCGGCGTGCTGTCGCGTCTCTGTCCTCGGCGAGAGCCCGAACGGGGTTGCTGGCGCTCGCGACCACGCGAAACCCGGTCCGTTCGCCCGTGACACACGCCAGCCGGTGAGACCCGAGTGGACAGCGTGCGGACAGCGCGGCAGCGCAGTGTGAGGGGTGTCCCAGTCGAAGGAGTCTCGGAGGTGACCCCGTCATGGGTCAGCTAAACCTGTTCGTCGGCGGCATGAGCTGCCGCCGCTGCGTCCGTGAAGTGACCGCCCTGGTCCGTGACGTCCCCGGGGTGGAGACGGTCAGCGCCAACGCCGGTGACTGCATGGTCCGGCTATCGGGTTCCATGCACGCCGCAGACGTGCTCGCCGCGTTCGCCGGCACCACTTACCAACCCCGACTCGACGACACCCGAACCGGCGCCATGGGCGGCGACAGCGGTGAGACAGCAGTTGGCAAGGCCCCGCGGTGACCCTTGTGCCACAGCCGGTCACGGCTGGTCCGTCACCACAGAAGGGCACATCATGTCTACCAGGTCTTCCACCGCGGAAGCCCGAAGCAGCCGCCGCTGGCTTGCTCTCGGTGTCATCGCCGCGGCCCAGTTCATGGTCATCATGGACACCTCCATCATCGGCGTCGCGTTGCCGAAGATGCAGGACGACCTCGGCTTCACCCCTGCGGGACTGAGCTGGGTCTTCAACGCCTA
>DATDBV010000471.1:0-4096 GCA_036524715.1 Nakamurella sp.
GCCCACGACTGGCGGACCAGCGAGAACGCCGGATCGACGAGCAGCTCGCCCATGCGGATGGGCGTACCCACGTACGCCAGGTGACGGCACACGTCAGCCCTCCCCGGGCGCGGCATCGCGGGCGCAACGGAACCCGGCGAAGATTTGCCGGCGGATCGGGTAGTCCCAGTTGCGGAAGGTGCCGCGGCAGGCGACCCGGTCGGCGGCGAACGAGCCCCCGCGCAGCACCTTGTACTCGGGCCCGAAGAACACCTCCGAGTACTCCCGGTACGGCCAGGCTGCGAAGCCGGGGTAGCCGGTGAAGTCGCTGGACGTCCACTCCCAGACGTCCCCGATCAGCTGC
Organism: Nakamurella sp.; assembly: GCA_036524715.1. Classification (GTDB taxonomy): domain Bacteria; phylum Actinomycetota; class Actinomycetes; order Mycobacteriales; family Nakamurellaceae; genus Nakamurella. The sequence goes on from DATDBV010000471.1 coordinate 344, forward strand.
CGGATGCCCAGTGGGCTCGCCCCCGCCGGATAGGCCCCCACCGGGGCCGGGCCCAGATGATCCTGACCCAGGTTCGCCCGGTCCGCCGTCGGGTCGTCGTCTCCCCACGGGTACTGCCTGGTGGTCCCGGTGACCGGGTCGTGCCGGGCGGCCTTCTCCCACTCGGCCTCGGTGGGCAGCCGCCGGCCCGCCCATCGGGCATAGGCGTCGGCCTCGTACCAACAGACGTGCATGACCGGCTCGTCCCGCGGCACCGGTTCGGTGCGCCCGAACCGGCGGCGGACCCAGTCGCGTCCGTCCCGGCGCCAGAACGCTGGCGCGGTCAGGTCGACCCGCCGGACATGATCCCACCCGGCCGGGTCCCACCAACGGCGATCCGCGTACCCGCCGTCGGCGATGAATTCTGCGAAGTCGGCGTTGGACACCGGCACCGTGTCCAGCCAGAACGCGTCGACGTGGACCTGGTGCGCGGGTCGCTCGTTGTCCAGCGCCCACGGGTGCGCCGACGTGCCCATGGTGAACGCTCCGCCCGGGACCAGGACCTCGGCGGGCAGTCGGTCGCCCGGCGCCGGCGGCGGAGGCGGCGCGTCCAGCACCGGGTCGCCCTGGCGGAGCTGATGGGTGGCCAGCATGGTCTCGGCGTGCTGCTGCTCGTGCTGGGCGATCATGCCGAACACGAAGCCACCGTCGGTCAGCCGACGCCCCTGCAGCGGGGTGTTCTCCAGCAGGTCGATCACCTTGGTCCGGACATCAACGACGTACCGCCGGGATTGCACCGGGTCGAGCAGCGGCAGGGCGGGCCGATCGGCGCGGGGGTGCTGGAAGGCGTCGTAGAGCCGGTCCACGGTCTCGGGCAGCAGTGGATCTCGGCCGCCGACGTCCCGCAGCAGCCACAGCTCCTCCTGGTTGCCGATGTGGGCCAGGTCCCAGACCAGCGGCGACATCAGCCGGGAATGCTGGCGAACCAGATCGACGTCGTCCACCGACTCGGTCAGCAGGGCCGTGCGCCGCCGGGCCCGGGTCAGGTCGTCGACGATCCGGGCCTTGACCGCGTCATCGGACATATTGGGCTGATCACTCATGGTTATGCGGTTCCCTCCCCGAGTGCGGCGATCTCGTCGCAGGCCGGTTCTGCCGCGATCGAACCCGGTGGGTCGTCCGCGGGCGACCTGCCGAGCAGCGTCCACCGCTGTAGATATCGCTCGACCTGGTCGGCGAACCGAGCCGTACCCGGATCGCGGCGCAGACCGTCGGCGGCGGCGGACAGGACCTCGGTCGCCGCCCGGCCAAGGCTCGGATCCGCCGGGCCGAACCGGGCGGCCGCCATCCAACGGTCCCGGACGGGAGCGCAGGCCGCCAGGGCCCGATCGGCGGCCACCGGATCGTCCAGCAGGGTCGCGATCACCGCGGTCGGCACGATCCACCAGCACCCCGGCTGCGCATCCAGGTACCGGATCTCCAGATGCCCGCGCGCCCGCACGGGCGGGAACAGGGTGGTCAGGTGGTAGGCAAGATCGTCGGTGGTGGGCGGCGGGCGGTCTCCGACGGCGCCCTGCCCGTGCCGGATCCACCCGCGGAAACTCAGGCCCCGCGGGGCGGACCAGTCGCCGTTCGCCCGCCGGATCAGCATCAGCGGCGCGTCCAGGGCCCATCGCGTCCATGCCGTCGCCGGGTCATCGCTCGACAGCCGCGGTTGGCTTCGGGTGCGGGCGGGGTCCAGGCACTGCCAGATCGCCTGCCGGCTGCTCTTGTACCCGGTCGGCCGTCCGCCGCGGCGAGGCGAGTTCGCGAAGGCCGCCACCAGCGCCGGGCCGATGGCGTGCAGCAGGTCCCATCGCTTGGCCAGATTCGAGTCGGACGTCGCCGCCTCCACGTTGACCTGCACCGATGCGGTCGAGCACATCATCGCCGGTCCGGCGGCGCCCCACGGCCGGAAGTATTGCTCCATGGCCAGATACCGGCGCTCGGCGGTGATTCGCCGGGGCGGCCGAATCGGGTCGACTCCCAGACCGATCAGGCGGGCGCCGTCGGCCCGGGCGCGCCGGCGCAGGAGGGAGACGTCGCGGTGGACGCTGTCGATGGTCCGGGGGAGGCTGTTCCCGGGGCGGGAGCTGAGCTCGACCTGCCCCCCGGGCTCGACGGTCACCCGGCCGTCCAGGCCGCCGTCGGGACCACCATTCAAGGTGTCGATCAACTGCGGATGTCGATGTTGTGGATAGTGCGCGGCCAGATCGTCATCACCGACCTGGGCCACCAGGAACTCGAGTTCGATTCCGGTGCGTCCCGGCGGGCCCTTCTTGAAACAGGTGCGCGGGATCCACGCCTCCGCGGCCGGTTCGGACAGCGGCGGCTCGGCGGGCAGTGATTCTGCTACCCGGGTGGTGACGACTGGCATCGGCGGCCTCCTGCCGGTTGTTCGGACCGGGCTCCGGTCCGGCTCGGTGAGGTAGTTCCCCATGACGGCATCAGTGTGTCCCCGGGGTCTGACAGTCGTGACATCGGTCCATGGACCGGCGGTGCAGCGACGGTGTCGAACCATCGCCCACCGGCGGACGTGGTTCTGGCAACGTGGGCGGATGCCGGTGGTCGGGCGGGTGGATCGAGTGGAGGTGGGCGTGGCCGAGGGTGACCGACAACTGCCTGCCGCCGACCGGGCCGACGGCGAGCCCGACGACGCCGCTTTGTTGCGGGCCCTGCACGACGAGCATGCGGCGGCACTGTGGAGCTTCGTGCTCCACCTCACCGGCGGCGACCGGAGTCGGGCCGAAGACGTGGTCCAGGAGACCCTGCTCCGGGCCTGGCGTCGGCCGGCCGTGCTGGCCCAGCAGGAGTCGTCGGCCCGCGGCTGGTTGTTCACCGTCGCCCGCAACATCGTCGTCGACGGGTGGCGGTCGGATCGCCGCCGACCCACCACGTCGACGGAGTTGGTGCCGGAGCCGCTGGAGCCCGACGCCACCGACCGGGCGCTGCAGTCCATCGTGGTCGCCGAGGCGATGCGCCGGCTGAGTCACGATCACGGTGCCGTCCTGCTGGAGTGCTACTACCGGGGCTGTACGGCGGCGCAGGCGGCGGCCCGGCTGGGTGTGCCGATAGGCACGGTGAAGTCGCGGCTGCACTACGCGCTGCATGCGCTGCGGCTGGTGCTGGAGGAGATGGGGGTGGTGACGTGACCAGCGGCGGGTTGGGTCGATCGGAACTCTGTCATGACGACGCCGCCTACGTGCTCGGTGCCCTTTCCCCGACGGACCGACGGACGTACGAGGAACACCTGCGGGACTGCCCCGCCTGCCAGGCGTCGGTGCGCAGCCTGGCCGGGATGCCCGGGCTGCTGGCGTTGACCACCGAGGACGTGGTGACCGGCGAGCAGCCGGCGCTGCCCGCATCCCTGTTGCCCGGCCTGCTCCGTCGGGCGGAGAAGGCCCGCCGGCGACGCGGCTGGCTCGTCGCCGGGCTGGCGGCCGCGACGGCCATGCTGATGGTGGCCGTGGTCTGGGTGGTCGCTCGACCGGACGGCGCGCCCACCGCCGACGCGGGGACCGGAGCCGGCGTCTCGACCGGTGTGTCGGCGTCCCCGACCGCGGCTTCGGATTCGGACGAGACGGTGCCACTGGCGCAGGTCCTGCCCGGGCCGATGTCGGCGACCCTGGAGCTGGCCGACAAGCGTTGGGGGACCGCGATCACCGTGGTCTGCTCCTACGACGAGGCGATGCGCAATTCTGTCGCCTACGATCTGGCGATCGTCGACACCGACGG
>DATDBV010000472.1:0-6558 GCA_036524715.1 Nakamurella sp.
CTTCGGCCCCGTGTCCGCGCAGGCGGTGGCCACGTTCCAGCAGGGCGGCGGGATCGCCGCCACCGGACAGGTCGACCAGCCGACCCTGGACGCGGTCGTCGCGCGATGCGTCACCAACGGGCAGCAGGACTACGGCATCTACGCGGCGGCCGACTTCTTCGGCATCAACACCCGGACCGGCGCGCTGACGGTGAGTTTCGCGTCCGGCCAGGCCACGCCGGGGGCGAACACCTTCGAGGCCGGCGGGTTGCGGGTGATCACGCTCGGGCCAACCGCCCTGACCAACTCGGCCAAGATCCGCGACACCATCAACGCCCAGCTCGCCGTGCCCGCCCCGGCCGCGGCGGCGCCCGGCCCGACCCCGAACCTGCTCAAACCCAAGCAGGAGAAGGCCGCCATCGCGTTCGACAAGCAGCGCCTGCGGGACCCGCGGTCGGTGCGGGCGATCCAGGCGTTCATCGGCGCCACCCCGGATGGGGTGTTCAGCGCCGACACCGTCCAGCGGATCGCGAACTTCCAGAACGGCGCCGGCCTCAAGGAGGACGGTCAGATCGGCCGGATCACGATCAACCCGCTGGTGATGGGCATGGTCGGGGCCGGCGACCGGAACAGCGCGATCCGCGCCATCGTCGACTTCTTCAAGCTCGACGAGAACGGGCTGGTGGACATCCACTTCTCCAGCACCGACGCCAACAACGCGACGACGACCGACCAGGCCATCCCCGGCAACTCGGCGATCACCGTCGGGCCCAGCGCCTTCGCGCAGGGCTGGGCGGGGTTGGTGCACACCATCGCGCACGAGTACGAGCATGTGCGGCAGAACCGGGTCGGTATCGCCGACCTACCGATCAGCGAATTCCTCGGCGAGCGGGTGGAGATCCTGTCCAAGGGGATGGACGAGGAGGACCTCGCGGGGTTCATGGACGACGCCCGGCGAGCGCTGGCCCAGTGGAACCTGATGCCAGCGGCGCAGCGGCGAGCCAACTTCGCCAAGTTCGTCGAGGTTCGGAACAAGGTGCGGGCCACGCTCGCGAAGGCGGCTAAGGCGGCGCCGCTGTCGGCGCCGAACGCGGCGACGCTCGCCGGGTACAACGCGGTGGTCAAGCCGTGACCGGACCGCTCCGGCTGGACCTGCGGGTGCCGGCCGATCCGCTGCGCCGCGCGGACCCGGTGCCGGTCGTGGTCGTGCTGACCAACGCCGGGTCGTCGCCGGTGCTGGTGAACCGGCGGATGGCCCCCGGGTACGTCGACAGCATCTCCCGGGAGGTCTACTTCGACATGGACATGGACACAGCCGGCGACGGCGGTGACGGTGACGGCGGCTACGGCGGCGGCGGCTACGGCCAACGCAAGTACGAGCGCGAACTACCCGCCGCCGCCGACTTCGGGCCGCTCGGGGCGGGGGAGCAGATCCGCGCCGAGATCGACCTGCTGGGCTGGTACCGCCTGCGGGCGCCCGGCACCTACCGGGTGCGCGCCCACTACCGGTGTGACGAGGAATTGGCCGAGCCGCCCGCCGGGACGTTCGCCGGTGTCGTCGACAGCCCGGTCATGACCGTCGTGGTGATCTAGTCGGCCTCTTGAGCGAGAGTTCGACGATGTCCTCCAATCGCGCTCTTATTCTTCGCGCCGGCTTTGGTCGGTTCGCGCCGGAAATAGTGGGCGCGCCGCGCGCATTGTGGGCGCGAAGCCGAGGCTGGGCGGGGGCTGGGCGGTGCTGGGCGGTGCTGGGCGGGGCTGGGCGGGGCTGCGCGGTGCTGGGCGAGGCTGGGTGGTGCTTCGCGCCGGCTTTGGTCGGTTCGCGCCGGCAATAGCAATAGTGGGCGCGTCGCGCGCATTGTGGGCGCGAAGCCGAGGCTGGGCGAGGCTGTCATTAAATACGCCGTCCGGCGGGGCGATGGACACCGCGTGGTCGTCGAATGGCTCGTAGAAGCGGGCCAGCAAGGAGATGCCCTGCGCGGTGGCAGGCCCCGGCCTGGGCGTGCTGCTGCGCACCCTGCTGGTGGACCGGCTGTACACGACCTTCTTCGCGGCGGCCGTCCTGTTCGTCATCGTGCTGACGGTCTGGTCGTTCAGCGTGGAGGGCCGCCGGAGTCTGGGCCGAGCTGTCGAGGCCGCCAATCAGCACAGGAGGAGGGCGCTGAAGCAATTCGGTGACGAAGGAACTCGGCTGCGCGGATCGCTCACGCGGAGGATCCGGTCGTTCCCAGCGCCCGGAAGCTCCGCAACTCCCCGTCAATCGGCTCCTTTCGGCCGCCCGGACCGTTCGCGCGGAACATCGGGTCGCCCCCGGCGACCTGAAGTTCCGCAGTCGCGACTACTAGCGACCACTCGCGACCAGTGACCCTTGGAATCGATCATCTGGTGGCCGAGCGTGCGAGGCCGCCGTCAAGCACAGGATGACCGGGCGCCGGCGGAGCGTGCGAGGCTCGTGGTCCTCAGGCCGGGCGGGGCGCCGGTTCGGGTCGGTGCGAGGATGAGGTCCGCACACTTTGGGGCGAGAACGGGTCGTTTGCCCACCGACCGGAATAGGGAGTGGCGAATGCGCAGGTCAGGGTCATGACGACGCCCGCATCGACCAGTTCGGCAGCGAGTGGGGTCACCTCGTTGGCGCCCGCCGACCAGCACCTCGAGGACGTCACGACCGGTTCGCTGCCGGACGGACCGAGCTGGCTGCCCGACGAGGCCACGCTCAACCGGCTGGCCGGCGAGTTCTTCTCCGCGTTGCCGGGGTTGTCGTCACCGGCACCAGGGTCCCCGGTCCCGGTCGCCGAACCGGGTGGCATCGAGCATGCGCCTCGGGTCGACGTGTCGGCTCGGTCGAAGGACATCCCGGCGGTGCCCGGGGACAGCGGCGGTTCGACCGCCGTGACACCGGTGCCGCCGCCGGCGGTGCCGGATGTGCCGGGGCTGCAGGTCGACGATCCGGCCGCGGCCGGGTTCGCGCCCGGCCGCGCCGTGCCCGACGCCGGCGAGGCGGCGACCGCGGTACTGGGGGCGGCCGGCCTGGGCGTGACCGTGCCGGAGGGGCCGATCGTGCCGGGCCTGACCGGTCTGCAGCTGGGCGATCCCGGTCAGCTGACGCCCGGTGCCGCCGGCTTGGCCGCACCTCGTCCCGATCAACCGGCCCCCGGGCTGGATTCCACCGCCGGCGCGTTGACGGCCCCCGGGGGCGCGCCGGACGTGACTGCCGCCGTCCCGGTCCGCGGCGGATTCGGCGCCCCCGCGGCGCCACCGGATCGCGTCGGGGCGCCGTTCGAGGTGACCGGCCTGCAGGTGCCGCTGCCCGGCGGAGAACAGCTGCCGCCGTTGTCCGGGCTGTCCGCGCCGCTGCCCAGTGCCGGCGCCCCGGGCGTCCCGGCCAGTGATCAGGTGATCGCCGGGGCCGGGCTGCCCGGCGGGCCGCCGGACGTCACGGCCGCCTCGGCGCTGATCACCGGGGCCGAGCTGGGGCCGCTGCCGCCGGGGCTCGCCGCGACGCCCGACCAGCCGCCGGCGGTGCCGAGCGCGCCCGGGCTGCCGGTGGACGCGACCGAGGGAGTCAGCCAGCTGCCGGTCGCCGCGCCGTTCACCCCGACCGCCGGTCTCCGGGCGCCAGGTGTGCCGGCCGTACCGACCCTGCCGGCCGAATCGGCCGGCGCGGTTCCGGCGGCCGGGTCAACGCCGCAGACCACCGCCGGGTCGCCAGCTTTCGGGGGTGGCGACATCAACCTCGGGGTACCGGCCGATCCCGGGCTGCCATCCGTGCCGCAGCCTCCGCTGCCGGTGCCCGATCCGCCCGCGCCGGTGCCGACGCCGTCCACCCCCTACTACTTCCTGGCCGAATCCTCGCCGTATCGGGGGGGTCTGGACTCGGCCGGCGGTGGCGATCTGGATTCGCTGGCCACGGCCGCGCTCCATCCGCTCGCCGTCGACCCGGCCCAGGTGGGAGTGCCGACGCTGGGGGTTCCGGGGTCCGATCTGTTCGACACTGCGCCGGCCGCGCCCACCGCCGGGTCGGTGCCGTCGGCGGCATCCTCGCCCGCGTTCTACTTCACCGACCGGGTCGACCCGACCCTCGACCGTTCGCTGGGGGCGACGCGGGCGGCGGCCCCGCAGCTGGGGGCCGATCCGCACCCGCCGTTCGACGTCCGGCTGGTGCGTCGGGATTTCCCGATCCTGGCCGAGCGGGTCAACGGGCATCAGCTCGTCTGGTTCGACAACGCCGCCACCACCCAGAAACCGCAGGCCGTGATCGACCGGCTCGCGCACTTCTACCGGCACGAGAACTCCAACATCCACCGGGCGGCGCACGAACTCGCGGCCCGGGCGACCGACGCCTACGAGGGGGCCCGCAAGACCGTCGCCCGGTTCATCGGGGCCGAGTCGGAGAAGAACATCGTCTTCGTCCGCGGCGCCACCGAGGCGATCAACCTGGTCGCCAAGAGCTGGGGCAAGGCGAACATCCACCGCGGCGACGAGATCATCATTTCCCACCTGGAGCACCACGCGAACATCGTGCCGTGGCAACAGCTGATCGCGGAGACCGGCGCGAAACTGCGGGTGATCCCGGTCGACGACTCCGGTCAGCTGCTGCTGCAGGAGTATTCCCGGCTGCTGTCGGAGAAGACGAAACTGGTGGCCGTCACGCAGGTCTCGAACGCGCTGGGCACCGTCACCCCGGTCGACGCGGTGGTCGAGATGGCCCACCGGGCCGGCGCCTGCGTGCTCATCGACGGCGCCCAGTCGGTGCCGCACGTGCGGGTGAACATGCAGGCGCTGGGCGCCGACTTCTTCGTGTTCTCCGGGCACAAGATCTACGGGCCCACCGGGATCGGCGTGGTCTACGGGCGCGCCGAGGTGCTCGAATCCATGCCACCCTGGGAGGGTGGCGGCAATATGATCGCCGACGTCACCTTCGAGAAGACGGTGTTCCAGCATCCGCCGAACCGGTTCGAGGCGGGTACCGGCAACATCGCCGACGCCGTCGGGCTCGGCACCGCGCTGGACTACGTCACCCGGATCGGCCTGGACACGATCGCCCGGTACGAGCACCAGTTGCTGGAGTACGCAACCCCACGGATGCAGGCGGTCCCCGGCCTGCACATGATCGGCACCGCCAGGGACAAGGCCAGCGTGCTGTCCTTCGTGCTGGACGGGTACCGCACCGAGGAGGTCGGCGCGGCGTTGAACCAGAAGGGGATCGCGGTGCGGTCGGGGCACCACTGCGCCCAGCCGATCTTGCGGCGGTTCGGGTTGGAGGCCACGGTGCGGCCGTCGGTCGCGTTCTACAACACCACCGAGGAGATCGATCGGTTGCTGGCCGTGCTGCATCGGTTGGCCGCCGACCGCGGTCGGCGCTGAGGCGCCGGCCCGGCCGGTCAGCTGCACTCCGCTTCCTCCGTCACCGCAGGCTCGGCCGGCTACGGCAGCGCGAACGCCATGAACAGCAGCAGCAGCCCGCCGACCAGGTTGATCGAGCAGACGGTCATCGCGACCCCGCCCCAGCGGCGCTGACGTCCCTGCACCAGCAGCACGATCCCACCGACGGTGAACACCAGCGCAATCACAAACAGCAGTGCCCGGTAGGTGACCAGCGTCTGGCTCATCGGGTTCGGCCGCCCGGACGTCGGGGCAGCGGTTCGTCAGGTGGGTCGGCCGGCACGCGCACATGCTAGACGATCGATTCCTGACCTCTCTTGTTGATGGCGCGGACCGCACGCGCTCAGGGTCCGGTCGCTCCCAGCGACGCAAAGCTCCGCAACCGGCACCTTTCGGCCACTCGGACCCTCGCGCGGAACATTCGGTCGCCCCCAGCGACTCGGTGTTCCGCAACTGGCAGCAGGCCGGCACCTTCCGGCCGCCCGGACCGCTCGCGCGGAACATTCGGTCGCCCCGGGCGACTCATTGTTCCGCAGTCGCGACCGCACGACCCACTGACCCCTTGGAATCACTTATCAAGTCGGCCGAGCGTGCGAGGCCGCCATCAGGCACGGAAGATCCTTCCCGGACGGTGGTGTGGAAGGCGCCTCGGTCACCGGGGACAATCCACGGGTGATTGACAGCCAAGGCGAAGCGCCCGACCCGCAGCCGGCAGTGCAGCGGCCACCGCGCCCTGCGTGGTATCGCCGGCGCGATCCGCTCAGCCCGCACCAGGCGTCGCGACGGTTGTCGGCGTACGTCTACGGCAACATCCTGATACTGGCCGCGCTGGTCCCGTTCCAGGACGACACCGACGTCCGGCACGCGATGCTCGTGGTGATCGGGACCGCCCTGTCCACGTTCATCGCGCACGCCTTCTCCGAATTCCTCGGTGGCGACGGCTCGGTGCACCCGCTGGAGCTGCTGCGGGAATCGTCGCCGATCCTGACCACGGCCCTGGTGCCGTTGCTGATGCTGCTGATCTCCCGGGCCGGCCGGCTCGAGCCGCACACCGCGATCCTGGTGGCGGAACTGATCATCATCGGCCGGATCGCGTCGACCGGGATGGTCGCCGCCCGGCTGCGGGACGAGAAGAGCAGGCTGCGGATCCTGCTGTCCGGGATCATTGTCGGCGGTGTCGCGCTGCTCATCGTGCTG
>DATDBV010000473.1:0-2331 GCA_036524715.1 Nakamurella sp.
CAATTCGGGTGAATCGGGCGCGGTTTCGCCGAGTTGATCAGCCCGACAGCGGTCAGCAGCAGCGGAATCGGGAGTTTCCGACATATCAGGCACGATGGTTCGACTGATCAGCGCGGCGGCGGTCGGTGGTGGCAGCGCCCGGGCGGACTCAGTTGCGGTCTGCCTCCGCGACGATCGCCCGCATGGCTTGTTCGGCCGCGTCGGGGTCGCCGGCCTGGACCGCCGATGCGACGACGCCGTGCAGGCGGACCGCTTCGGCGTCGGCCTCGGTCGGCATGAGGTCGTGCCGCGTCCGGTCGGCAAGACCTTCGGTGATCACCTCGCCCAGCCCGGCCAGCATCGGGTTGCCGGCTGCCCGCAGCAGGATCCGATGGAATTCGACGTCGTGGGCGAGGTACTCAGCTCCGGCGGCCGGCTTGGCGGTTGCCGCCATGCCGATGACGGCCCGGGTGAGCGCGCCGCACTCATCGGGACCGGCCCGTAGGGCGGCCAGGCGGGCGGCCAGCGGCTCGATCGCCGACCGCAGATCACCGATGTGGTGCAGCTGTTCGAGCCGATCCCGGCCGGCCAGCTGCCAGCGGATGATGCTGGGATCGAACGGGTTCCAGTGCTCGGCGGGACGAACGGTGATGCCCAGCCGTCGGCGGACAGCGAGCAGGCCCATCGACTCGAGGACCCGCACGGCCTCGCGGACCACGGTGCGCGATACGCCGAGCCGCCCGGCCGCCCGGTCCGTGCTGATCCGCGAACCGGCCGGCAGGTCGCCGGACACGATGTCCTGCCCCCAGCGCTGGATGACGCGGTCGTGCAGCTGCGCCGTCCCCGTGTCGATGGTCATCTCGACTCCTCCCGCGGCAATGCGGGTCAGTTGACCGGGAACCCCTTGGCCGCCAGCACCCCGGCCAGCCCGCTCACCTCGATGGGCGTCCGGCCGGCCTTATACTGCTCGATGTAGCCCTGTTCGGCCTGTTCCCGCGCCTGGGACTGCTCGATGGCGTAGGCCAGGTCGTCCTTGCGCACGACGACCACCCCGTCACCGTCGCCGCGGACGACATCGCCGGGGCGGACGATCTCGCCGCCGATCAGGACGGGTTCGTTGATCGGCTGGATCGTCTCCTTGACGGTGCCCTTGATGCTGATGCTGCGGGAGAAAACCGGTAGGCCGAGGCGCTTGATCTCCGCGGTGTCCCGGACGCCGGTGTCGGTGACCAGCCCGGCGACGCCGCGGGCCAGGCAGGCGTTCGCCAGCACGTCGCCGAACGACCCCGCCTCGGTGTAGTTGCCGGCGGACACCACGATCACGTCGCCCGGCCGGGCGTAAGAGATCGCGACCTGCAACATGATGTTGTCCCGCGGCGCGCAGACAACGGTGAAAGCCGGGCCGCAGACCGACATCTCGGGATCGATTGGCTTGATCGCGGAATCCAGCGCGCCGAGCCGGCCCTGGGCCTCGTGGATGGTCGCGGCGGAGAACTTGCGGAGCTGGTCGACCAGGGCGCTGTCGGGCCGGTCGACGTCCAGGTTGATGGGCATGGGTTGGTTCCTTCCATGAGGGTGGTGCGTCATGAGGGTGGTGCGCGGATGAACTGACACAAGATGTGACTGGTGGGGCAGAAGTCGACGATTTCGGTCGCGCCCGGTTAGTTGATCCGCGCGGGAGGGTTCAGACGAGGGCGGCGAAGGCCGCGGCGATCCGCTCGCAGGCCTGTTCCAGGACGTCGTCGGATGCGGCGAAGGAGATGCGGAAGTACGGGGATGCGCCGTAGGCCGCGCCGTGGATGGCGGCCACCCCGGCGTCCTCGAGCAGGTACAGCACGACGTCGGCGTCGGACCGAAGGATCCGCCCGTCCGGGGTGATCGCGCCGATCGCGTCGTGGCAATTGATCCACAGGTAGAACGCGCCGTGCGGGGCCGTGCAGCGCAGCCGCGGCACGTCCCCCAGTAGTTTGACGACGAGATCCCGCCGCTCACGGTAGGTCTCGACCATGTCGGCGACGACGTCCTGGTTGCCGGTGAGCGCGGCCACCGCGGCGGCCTGGCTGATCGACGACGGGCAGGACGAGCTGTGCGACTGCAGGGTGTTGATCGCGGTGATCAGCCAGGCTGGGCCGACGCCGTAGCCGAGCCGCCAGCCCGTCATCGCGTAGGTCTTGGACACCCCGTTGACGGTGAGCACCCGGGGCCGCAGGTCCGGGGCAACCGTGAGCAGGTTGGCCAACGGTTCGGCGTCGTACCAGATCTCGTCGTAGATCTCGTCGACCAGGATGAGCACTTCCGGGCGGCGCTCCAGCACCGAAGCCAAGGCGCGCAGTTCGTCGGTGGTGTAGGCCG
>DATDBV010000474.1:0-9247 GCA_036524715.1 Nakamurella sp.
GCCCGGATCGAGGACGCGGCCCGGCTTTCCGGCCGGTCCATCGAGGTGGTGCACGTGGTGGGCGGCGGCTCACTGAACGCGCTGCTGTGCCAGCTCATCGCCGACGCGTGCGGTCGACCGGTCGTCGCCGGTCCGGTCGAGGCGACCGCCCTGGGCAACATCCTCGTGCAGGCCCGCACCCACGGCGTCCTGGGCGGTGATCTGTGGGAGCTGCGGCGGCACCTGCGGTCGGCCATCACCACCCGCACCTACCAGCCGGCGCCGGTGCACGTCGGCGCCCGGGTCAGCAACCCGGTCTGACTGGCCGCGCCAGCACCGCACCACCCCATCGTCCGCTGATGGCACTGAGAACCGACGACAACGACCCCCCGGTGCGCCTCGGTTCACCGGATCTGACCAAGGAGATGCAATGACCGTCCAATGGGCCGCGCAGATGATCGGCTCTGACGAGGAGTTCCACGGCGCCCCGATGCTCCGCGGCGAGACCACCCTCGAGCGGGGCCATGGCGCCGTGGTGCACGCGACGCTCCTCGCCACCGCCCGTGGGGTGTTCACCGCGTCGATCAACGGGACCCAGGTCAGCGGCGATGTGCTCAGCCCGGGGTGGAGCAGCTTCGAGTGGCGTCTGCGGTACCGCAGCTACGACGTCACCGACCTGGTCCGCGCGGCGGACGGTCCGGTCGTGCTCGGCCTGGAACTGGGCAATGGCTGGTTCCGGGGTCGGCTGGGCTGGACCGGGAAGAGTGCCGTGTACGGCTCCGAACTGGCGGGCCTGGCGCAGCTCGAGGTCGTCTACGAGGACGGGCATCGGCAGGTGTGGGGGACCGACGAGTCCTGGTGGGCCGGGCCGTCCGCGGTCCTCGAGAATGACCTGTACGACGGGCAGACCATCGACGCCCGACTCCGAGCCTCCTCCTGGCAGCAGCCCGGTTTCGGTGCGAACGAGTGGGTCGGCGTGCATCCCGTGGACTACGACCCGGACACGCTGACCCCGTACATCGGTCCGCCGATGCGCCGCCAGCTGGAACTCCCCGCGCAACGGGTGTGGACCTCACCCGGCGGGCACACACTGGTGGACTTCGGGCAGAACCTGGTCGGCTGGGTGCGGTTCGAGGTGACCGGTCCCAGCGGGTCTACCATCACCATCAAGTACGCCGAGGTGCTCGAGCACGACGAACTGGGTACCCGCCCGTTGCGCAGCGCTCGGGCCACCGACCGGTTCATCCTGTCCGGCGGGGTCGATCGGTTCGAACCGACCCTGACGTTCCACGGTTTCCGGTACGCCCAGGTCGAGGGGTGGCCCGGCGAACTCACCCCCGAGTCGCTGACCGCCATCGTCGTGCACTCCGACTTTCCGCGCACCGGCCACTTCGAGTGCTCCGACGACATGCTCAACCAGCTGCACCGCAACGTGGTCTGGGGCACCCGCGGCAACTTCGTCGACGTGCCCACCGACTGCCCGCAGCGCGACGAGCGCCTGGGCTGGACCGGCGACATCGCGGTGTTCGCGCCGACCGCGGCGTTCCTGTTCGACGTCAAGGACTTCCTGCGGGATTGGCAGGCCGATCTGATGGCCGAGCAGCTGGCCGCCGCCGGCCGGGTGCCGTACGTCATCCCGGACCCGCTCAAGTACGACCCGAAGCCGTTCGAGGACTGGCCGCAGGAAAGCACCGCGATCTGGGCCGACGCCGCGGTGTGGGTGCCCTGGGCGTTGTGGCAGGCCTACGCAGACCCGCAGGTCCTCGTGGAGAGCATCGACTCCATGCGCGACCATCTGCGTCGGGTCGAATCACTGCTGTCCGATACCGGCTTGTGGGACACCGGGTTCCAGTTCGGTGATTGGCTCGACCCGGACGCGCCGCCCAACCGTCCGGAGGAGGCGAAGGCCGATCCCGGAGTGGTGGCCACCGCCTGTCTGTACCGCAGCGCGACGATCGCCGCCCAGGCCGCGATCATCGTCGACCGGCCGGATGACGCCGAGTACTTCCGGGCATTGGCGGACCGCACCAGGATCGCGTTCACCAAGCATTACGTCGCCGACGGCGGACGCATCCGCAGCGACAGCGTCACCGTGTACGCGTTGGCGATCCACTTCGACCTGCTGAATGAAGACAGCCGTGACGCGGCCGGCCTGCGGCTGGCCGAACTGGTCGCCGCGAACGGGTTCCGCATCGCCACCGGCTTCGCCGGTACCCCCTATGTGGCCGACGCCCTCACCGCGACCGGTCACCTGGACCACGCCTATGCGCTGCTGCAGGAACGACAGTGCCCGTCGTGGCTGTACTCGGTGTCCATGGGCGCCACCACTATCTGGGAGCGGTGGGACTCGATGCTGCCGGACGGCACGATCAACGCCGGCGAGATGACAAGCTTCAACCACTACGCCCTGGGTGCGATCGCCGACTGGATGCACCACACCATCGGCGGGCTTGCCCCCGCTGAGCCGGGCTACCGCCGGATCCGGGTCGCGCCCCGCCCGGGCGGGGGACTGACCTGGGCCCGCACATCCCTGGACACGCCCCAGGGAATCGTGACGGTGGTCTGGCGTCAGGAGCCTACCGGAGCGCTGGACGTCGACATCACCCTGCCCGAAGGGGTTTCCGCGGACGTCGAGTTGCCCGGCGCCCCGACCTTCCAGATCAGCAGCAGCGAACGCTTCACCGTCGCAACCTGACGACAAGCGCCGAGATCTCACCCTTCACCCACTCCTGAGAGGCTGTCATGACCACGATCGACGGAACCGCGCCGGCCGCCGCGTCGACCGGGGCGATCACCCACCCACCCCGTCTGGCACGACCGGTGGGCCGCGGCCGTCGAGCGGGCTCGGCGGCGCCTGGCGGCCTTGTCGGTTGCCGACAAGGTCGCCATCGCCAGGCACGACTTCGCCGCTGTCGCCGACCCCACCGTGATCGCTTTCTATTCCGCCGACGGACCCAACGTGTCCGTGGGCACGACAGAGCGACCGCGTTCCTATCCATGCTGGCCCTGGCCGCCAGCCTCGACCGTGTGCTGGCCGCCGACTACGGAGTGGCCCTGGCCCGGGAAACCTGGCCGCGGGGCGTAACGCGATCTTCTCCCCGGGCCTGGACATCACCCGGGTCCCGTGGGGCGGCCGGGCGGGGCAGCAACTGGGCGAGGATCCCTTTCTGGTCGGCGAGATCGGCGGGATCACCGGTCAAGCCGTGCAGAGCCAAGGGTTGCTGGCCGTTGCGACCCACTACGTGGCCAACAACTTCGAATGGCTTCGGACCGGGTCTGGCAGCATGCCCGGCCGGACCGCGGCGATCGACGTGCACATCGACGACCGGACCCTGCACGGGATCTACCTCGAGCCGTTCCGTCGTGCGCTACTGACCTACGGAGTGGGGTGGTGATGGGTTCCTACAACCGCCTGAACGGCCGCTACGTCTGCCAGAGCCCTGACCTGCTCGACCTGCCCCGCCAATGGGGTTGGGGCGGCGTCTCTCTCCGTCCAAGAAGGCTATTTCTGAACCAATCGACTGCAGTTTCTGGTGATACGTTCCTATCGTCGCCATCAATCGTTGCGTACATGATCGATCAAACACGTCAATGGGACACTCGCGAAATCATTGAGATTGGCATCGGGACGGGGTTCCATGCGGTGGCAACGTGTAGGGTGCATAGTCCTGGCCCCGTTGTCAGGGGCTTTGAAGTGAATGATCGAGTCCTTTCCTTACGAGTTGATCCAGGCGGCGAATTCGGCCGCCTCGTGCGGATGCTCCGCGGGGCGTGGTGACCAACGGGAGACCACGACTCCCGAACCGCACTGGTGGGCATCAGCCTTGTCGCCCGGCGTCCATTGGGGCAGCGGCGCCTCGCGATCGACCAGGTCCTGCCAGTAGGCGGCGACGCTTCCGGATGCCTCGTCAAGGATCCCGGCCGTCCAGGTCTCACCGTCGACCTCCCACCACTTGGCGCCCGCCTGCTGACTCATGCCGGCGAAGAAGCCGAACACCTCGGGGCTGAAGGTCCCGATGTACGTCGACGGGTCGGCCTTGCGGACCTGCTCGGCCGCGGTGGCGAACTCCGCCCAGGTGGTCGGTACGGTGATGCCCAATTCGGCGAATCGGGCCTGGTTGTAGATCAGCGCCATCGGACCGACATCCTGCGGGACACCGTAGATCGCGTCGTTGAAGGTGGTCAGTCCCCAGGTGGAATCGGTGAAGGCGCGGCGAGTCTCGTCGCCGACGTACTGGGCGATGTCCGTGGCCACGTCCCCGACGATCAACGACGGCAGGGTCTGGTACTCGCGACGTCCGGCACCTCGCCGGCGCGGGGCCGCGGTGAGCAGTTTGGCCGACGAGTCCGTCCCACCACCGCGTCGGTGTGCGTCACCTGGATGTTCGGATGGGTTGGCGCAGTCCCGACCGCTGCGGGTCGAACCCGTCGTCATCGCGATGCAGAGGTTCGCCATCGGCGACGACTGACCGGCCCCGGGGTGGGTCCGGGGACAGCCGCCGAGCGTCCGGCGCCGAACACTATGCACGAAACCGAGGATGTTGGCGATGACGCTCGGTAGGTTCGGACCAGGTCGCGACGCCGCGGCCGGGTCGACGGGAGGTCGGACGATGCGGTCCGGATCGAGCTGGTCGTTGGCCCGCCGCATCCTGGCGCTGCAGGCCATCGTGCTGATCGTCGTCCTCGGCGGCCTGCTCGGCGCCGTGCTGGTGGACACCGACGCGGAGACCGAACGGGCCACCGGCGAGCGGGTCGCGTCGATCGCCGCCGCCGTCGCGGATTCGCCCGATGTGCTGGCCTCGGTGACCGCCGTTCCGCCGGTCGGTGCCCAGATCACCGGCCCGTCCGCCGACATGCAGCCCTACGCCGAGGCGGTGCGCGTCTCGACGGGCACCGATTTCGTCGTCATCATGACCCCGAACGGCGTCCGGTACACCCACCCCGATCCCGATCAGATCGGCGGCACCTACCTGGGCAACCGCGATGCCGCGCTGGCCGGGGGAGTCGGTATCGAGACCTACACCGGCACCCTCGGGCCGTCTGTCCGGGCCATCGCGCCGGTCGAGCAGGACGGTCAGGTGGTCGCCCTGGTGTCCGTCGGGGTCACCGTCGAGCATGTGAATGAGCTGACCAACCGCCGGTTGCTCGTCCTCGGGCTGATCGCGCTGGGGGCGTTCGCGGTCGGCGTCGCAGGTTCGCTGGTGATCGCCCGCTGGGTTCGCCGGCAGACCCTGGGCATGGGTCCCCGGGAGCTCGCCCGGCTGTTCACCTACTACGACGGTGTGCTCGCGTCGGTGCACGAGGGCATGGTCCTGCTCGACGCCAACGGCTCGATCACCAGCGTCAATGCCGAGGGGCGGCGGCTGCTCGGCCTGGGCGACGACGCGATCGGCCGAACCCCCGCCGACGCCGGCCTGCCCCTGCACCTGGCGGCGCTGATCGCCGATCCCGAGAGTCTGACCGACGAGCTGGTGCTCTCCGCCGAGCGGGTGCTGGTAATCACCCGCCGGCCGGTGTCCGTACGCGGCAGCATGGTCGGGGCCGTGGTCACGCTGCGTGATCACACCGAGCTGGACGCGCTGACCGGTGAGCTGGACCGGGTGCAGGGGTTCTTCGAGGCGCTGCGGGCGCAGGCGCACGAGTCGGCCAACAGGATGCACACGGTGATCTCGCTGATCGAACTGGGCGAGACCGAGCACGCGCTGACGTTCGCGGTGTCGGAGATGCAGACCGCGCAGCGGCTTGCCGACCGGGTGCTCGAGGGAGTGGGCAATCCGGCCCTGGCCGCGTTGCTGCTGGCCAAGTCCGCCCAGGGCGCCGAACGCGGGATCGAGTTGATCGTGCGGCCCGGGTCGTACCTGCCGCCGGACGCCGCCCCCGACCAGGAGCTGATCACCATCGTCGGGAACCTCGTCGACAACGCATTCGACGTGCTCGCCGCCCTCCCGCCGAACGAGGGGCAGCGCCGCGTCGAGGTCGCGTGCGATCTGATCGGCCTGACCGTTCCCGGTGCCGAGGGGGTCGGCGGCGGTCCACCCCGGCCCGACGAGGCCGATGACGGGATCGACCTGCCCGAGCCGTACGTGCGGATCACCGTGACCGACAACGGCCCGGGTCTGACGCCCGACCGGGCGCGGTCGGTGTTCAACCGTGGCTGGTCGACCAAGACGGCCAAGGGTCCGGCCGGAGACCGCGGGCTGGGGCTGGCCCTGGTCGCGCAGGCCGTCGCGCGGTGCGGCGGGACGGTGCGGGCCGATCCCGGACAGGGGGCGCGGTTCGTGGTCGCGTTGCCCTATCCGGGCTCCGGCGTGCCGTTCGGGACGGCCGCCACGATCAAGGAGGTGGCCCGGTGATCAGGGTGCTGGTCGTCGAGGACGAGCCAATCGCCGCCCGCGCGCACAAGGCCTACGTGGAGCGGGTGGCCGGCTTCGAGGTGGCCGCGGTGGCCAATTCCCGGCTGGAGGCCGAGCGGGCGCTGGCCAAGGGCGGCATCGACCTGGTGCTGCTGGACCTGCACCTGCCCGACGGGCACGGGCTCGACCTCTTCCGGCGGATCCGGGCGGCCGGCTCGACCGTGGACGTCATTGTGGTGTCCTCTGCCCGGGACGCCGATGTCGTGCGCTCGGCGGTGGCTCAGGGCGCCGTGCAGTACGTGATCAAGCCGTTCGCGTTCAACGCGCTGCGCGACCGGTTGCTGTCGTACAAGGAGTTCGCCGAGCAGGTCGCCGGTGGCGACGACGTCGATCAGGCGGCGGTGGACCGAGCCCTGGGCATGCTGCGGGCGCCCAACACCGGGTCACTGCCCAAGGGGATGACGAAGGAGACGCTGGCCATCGTCGTCGGCGCGCTGCGCGAACTCGGCGACGCGTCGGCGACCCAGATCGGCGACTATCTCGGGGTCTCCCGGATCACCGCCCGGCGCTACCTGGAGCACCTGGCCGACACCAACGTGGCCGCGCGCACGCTGAAGTACGGGCAGGTGGGACGGCCGGAGACCCGGTACGGGCTGCGACGTTCGGACTGATCAGGACGGTGGACGGTCGCCGGAGTCGGGATCGGCCAACGCGGGTCGAGCCGGCCGGTCGAACGGCGGGGGTACCGCGTCAACCGCCATCCGCCACACCTCCCGGACGGTCAGGCAGAGCATCAACCACGCCAAGCCGGTCAGCCAGCCGGCCATCACGTCGGTGAACCAGTGCACGCCCAGGTAGATCCGCGACCAGCCGATGGCCAGCACGAACAGCACGCCGGCGGCGACCGCCGTGACTCGCCAGGGGGTGCTTGGGATCAGCGGCACGAGCACGACCAGAACCACTCCGATGATCGCCGCCGAGGCCAGCGCGTGCCCGGACGGGAAGGACTCGTTCGTCTCGACCACCAGCCGGTACTCCTCGGGTGGCCGCTGCCGGCCGACCGTGGCCTTGCCCACCCGGACCAGCAGGCCGGCGCCCGCGGCCACCACTGCGACGAGCACGGCGTCGCCCCGGCGACCTGTGACCCAGAGGAACAGGGTGGTCACGGTTGCGATGACCGCCATGGAGACGGTGCTGCCGACCTCGGTGACAGTTGTGGCGACGACGGTGAGTGCCGGAGTGCGATGGTCGACGGCCCACTGCCAGATGATCGGGTCGATGGCCGCCAGGCCGTTGCCCTCGATCGCGCCGTCGGCCAGGCTCAGGATGACCATCGCCAGCACGCCGAGCAGGGCACCGCTGGTGATCAGCAGCTCCGCGACGCCCGGCCGGGCGCGCCGCCATCGCACCGCCGCGACCGCGCCCAGCGCGAACAGGCCCAGGGCCGCGACCCCGTACGGGAGCCACACATACCCGTACTCGAAGAACGTGTCGGAGTCGGACCGGGCGAGCAGCGTCGAGCCCGGCATCAGTCGAAGAACTCCTCCAGGAAGGTCTTCTTCTTTTTCTTCTTGGTGCGCAGCTTGTCGGCCCGGACCTTGTCGTAATCCCTCCGGGAGTCATTGGCCGAGTCTCTGCGGGAATCCTTGGCCGGCCGCTGCGGCCGGTCGTAGTCCACGATCGGCGCGGGCTCGGACGCCGGCGCGGTGAGGCCGAAGAAGTCGGCCTCCGCGGCGATCAGGTGCTCCAACTCGCCACGGTCCAGGAAGACCCCCCGGCACTGCTTACACACATCGGCGACGACGCCACTGCGTTCGACGCTGCGCATCTTGCCTTGGCACTTGGGACAGATGAGGCTCATGATGCGCCCCACGGTATCCCGGCGGCACCTCGATACCTGGTCGTAGTCACCCGAACAGGCCGTCGATGAACGATTTCTTCCCCTTCTTGCCCGAGGTCTTGCTCTTGCCCTTGCCCAGGTAACCGGTGGCCATCGAGGCGATGGTCGACAGGTCGCCCATCGGGGAGCGGGAGGGCGCAGGCGCAGCCGTGGGGTACGCATGGGGGTTGGCCGGAGGTGCGGCCGGCCTCGGCGCGGACGTGTTGAACCGGGACTCGGCGTCGATCAGATGCTCGAGCTCGCCCCGGTCCAAGTAGATCCCGCGGCAGTCGCTGCATTGGTCGACGGTGACGCCGTTGCGCTCGTAGCTGCGCATCAGGCCTTGGCACTTGGGGCAGATCATGTTCATGACCTCCGCAACGTCCAAGGCCCACGGCTGAGTTCCGCCGGCCTCCTCGCGGTGGGCGTGGGCGCCACCAGGGCGCCACCGGCGCCCGAATCCGGGGGAGTTGGATCACCGACGCAAGGAGCGTAGAGTGAGGCGTCGGCGCGCGGGTCGCGTCGGCTTGTTGCTGCTCGCGTCACGGGCGGTGCCGAGTCGAGGACGGATGAACTCCATCCGGCGCGCCGAGCCCCCGGGCCTCGCTCCGCCGGTTCACCACCGGCCGCGGGAGCCTGCGGGGCCACCGGTCCTTGACGGTACCGGTCGATCCCGTCGGCAGGAAGTAAGAAGTGCGGAGGATATGGGCAAGAAGGACGGGGCCATCGAGGTCGAAGGTCGCGTGGTCGAACCGTTGCCCAACGCGATGTTCCGGGTCGAGTTGGAGAACGGGCACCGCGTGCTCGCGCACATCAGCGGCAAGATGCGTCAGCATTACATCCGGATCCTCCCCGAGGACCGGGTCGTCGTCGAACTCTCGCCGTACGACCTGACCCGGGGGCGGATCGTCTATCGCTACAAATAGACATTGCTCGCCGCAAGGGCTAGCCCCGGCTCCGCCGGGACCGATCTCTTGGGACACTGCTCGCCGCAGGGGCTTGCCCCGGCTCCGCCGGGACCGATCTCTTGTGACAC
>DATDBV010000475.1:0-2276 GCA_036524715.1 Nakamurella sp.
GGCCACCCGGTCGGCATCGTCGCCAACAACGGCATCCTGTTCTCCGAATCCGCGCTGAAGGGTGCGCATTTCATCGAACTGTGCGACCAGCGGAAGATCCCGCTGGTGTTCCTGCAGAACATCACCGGATTCATGGTCGGCCGCGAGTACGAGGCCGGCGGCATCGCGAAGAACGGCGCGAAGATGGTCACCGCGGTGGCGTCCACCCGGGTGCCGAAGCTGACGGTGATCATCGGCGGCTCGTTCGGCGCCGGCAACTATTCGATGTGCGGCCGGGCCTACTCGCCCCGGTTCCTGTTCATGTGGCCCAACGCCCGGATCTCGGTGATGGGCGGCGAGCAGGCCGCGACCGTGCTGGCCGCCGTCCGCCGACCCGACGACCCGGAACCGGAAACAGATTTCAAGGAACGGATCCGGGCGCAGTACGACACCCAGGGCCACCCCTACTATTCGACCGCCCGACTCTGGGACGACGGGGTCATCGACCCGGCCGACACCCGCAGGGTGCTGGGCCTGTCGCTGTCCATCGCCGCCAACGCCCCGCTCGCCGAACCGCATTTCGGCGTCTTCCGGATGTGAGACCGATGTTCGATACCGTTCTGGTGGCCAACCGTGGGGAGATCGCGGTCCGGGTGATCCGCACCCTTCGCACGCTCGGGATCCGTTCCGTCGCGGTCTATTCCGACGCCGACGCGGCGGCCCCGCACGTCGCCGCGGCCGATGTGGCGGTCCGGCTGGGTCCGGCACCGGCCGGGCAGTCGTACCTGTCGATCGAGCGAATCCTGTCCGCGGCCCGGCGCACGGGCGCCCAGGCGATCCACCCCGGCTACGGATTCCTGTCCGAGAACACCGCGTTCGCCGCGGCCTGCGTCGACGCCGGGATCGTTTTCGTCGGACCACCCGCCGACGCGATCGAGGCGATGGGCGACAAGATCCGGGCCAAGCAGACGGTGGCCAAGGCCGGGGTCCCGGTGGTCCCCGGGTCCGACGGCGCCGACCTGTCCGACGCCGACCTCGCCGCGGTGGTCCGGGAGATCGGGTTCCCGGTGCTGCTCAAACCGTCCGCGGGCGGCGGTGGCAAGGGCATGCGCGAGGTGCACGCCGTCGCCGAGATGGAGGGGGCGATTGCCTCGGCCCGACGGGAGGCCCACTCGTCCTTCGGTGACGACACGCTGCTGGTGGAGCGACTGATCGCCACCCCCAGACACATCGAGATCCAGGTGCTGGCAGATACTTTCGGCAATATCGTGCACCTGGGCGAACGCGAGTGCTCGCTGCAGCGGCGGCACCAGAAGATCGTCGAAGAGGCCCCGTCGGCGCTGCTGACCCCGGCCCAGCGGGCGGCAATGGGCGAGGCCGCCGTCCAGGCCGCCCAGGCCTGCGGCTACACCGGCGCCGGCACGGTCGAGTTCATCGTCGACGGAGGCAACCCCGACGACTGGTTCTTCATGGAGATGAACACCCGGCTGCAGGTGGAGCACCCCGTCACCGAGCAGGTGTACGGGGTGGATTTGGTCGAGTTGCAGCTGCGGGTGGCCGCCGGGCAGCGGGCACCCTGGCCGGCGGTGCTGGCGCCACGGGGGCATGCGGTCGAGGTCCGGGTCTACGCCGAGGATCCCGCCGCCGGGTTCCTGCCGACCGGCGGCCGGATCCTGTCCTGGCGGGCCCCGGACGGGCCCGGGGTGCGGGTCGACGCCGGCATCGCCATCGGCTTGCACGTCGGCAGCGACTACGACCCGATGCTGGCCAAGATCATCGCCACCGGCGCCGACCGGGCGCAGGCCCTGCGCCGGCTGGACCGCGCGCTGGGCGAGACGGTGCTGCTGGGCCTGGGCAGCAACATCGGCTTCCTGCGGGCCCTGCTGGCCGACGACGACGTGCGGACCGCGCGGCTGGACACCGGGCTGGTCGGGCGCCGGCTGGACGCGCTGACGAGCGCCGAACTGCCCGACGATGTGCTCGCCGCCGCCGCCGGCCACGCCCTCCTGGCGCTGGAGCCGGCGGGTCGGGTCGTCGACCCGTTCGACGTCCCCGGCGGTTGGCGGGTCGGTGAGCCCGCCTGGACCACCTGGCAGATGCAGGTGGCCGGGCACGAGCCGATCGAGGTGCGCGCCCGCGGCCGGGCGGCGGCCGCCGAGCTGGTGATCGGCGACGCCGCACCTCGCGCACTGCGGGCCCGCGGAACATCGGCTTGCCCGGGGCCGTCCGAAGTTCCGCGCTCAAATGGGGAGGCGGCCGGGCGCGGAACTTCCGCCGGTGCGAGACCGGCCGATGTT
>DATDBV010000476.1:0-12799 GCA_036524715.1 Nakamurella sp.
TGCGCCTATTGCCGGCGCGGGGCGGAGAACCTGTGCCCGAATTCGGCGTACACCGGCTGGGACGCCGACGGCGGCTACGCGCAGTACGCCACCGTCCCGGCCGACTTCGCCTACCGGATGCCGGACGGGTACTCGGACGCCGAACTGGCGCCGCTGCTGTGCGCTGGCATCATCGGCTACCGGGCGCTGCGCCGCAGCGGTCTGGCGGACGGCGGCCGGCTGGGCATCTACGGGTTCGGGGCCAGCGCGCACCTGACCGCGCAGCTCGCCCGATCCGCCTACCGGGCGCGAGTCTTCGTGATGACCCGGTCCAGGGCGGCCCGCGACCTGGCCCGGCAGCTCGGGGCCGCCTGGGTCGGTGGCGCGTACGACGAACCGCCCGAGAAACTCGACGCGGCCATCAATTTCACACCCGTCGGCGACCTCGTGCCGGTGGCCCTGCGCGCCCTGGACCGCGGCGGTGTTCTGGCCATCGCCGGCATCCACCTGTCGGACGTGCCGACGTTGAACTACCAGGCCGAGCTGTTCTACGAGCGCGAGGTACGCAGCGTCACCGCGAACACCCGCGCGGACGGGCGGGAGTTCCTTGACCTGGCCGGTCGTCACCGCCTCGAGGTGACCACCACGCCCTATCCGCTGGACGCCGCCGACCGCGCCCTGGTGGACCTGGCCGCCGACCGGGTCAATGGCGCCGCTGTCCTGCTTCCCGGATCCTGATCGGCATGGATTCGACACGCCGGGTGCTGCAAATGCGGTTGGTCGTGGAGACCGCCGACTACGACGAGGCCGTCGCCTTCTATCGGGACGTGCTCGGGGCGCACGAGGAACTCGTCGTCCACGGCGACACCGGCGAGAAGGTGACCATTTTGGACGTCGGGCGGGCCACCCTGGAGTTGTCCAACCCCGCCCAGGTGGCCATGATCGACGAGGTCGAGGTGGGCCGGCGGGTGGCGCCACCGCTCCGCGTCGCCTTCGAGGTCGTCGACGTTGAATCGGCCACCGCGGAATCGGTAGCCGGTGGTGCCGAGTTGATCGCGGCGCCCACCCGGACCCCCTGGGACTCGCTGAACTCGCGGCTGGCCGCGCCGGCGGGCCTACAGCTCACGCTTTTCCAGGAGCTCGGCCCACCAGGCTGAACTCCGCCCCCCACCCCGCGATGTTGATCATGGCGCTCCGCCCGGCCGCGGTCGGCGTGTCGCCGAGAACGTCGGCGTGTCGCCGGCAGCGCCTCATGATCAACTTCGAATGGGGGGCGACGCCGGTTCCAGGTCCCGACCCGGGAGCACCAGCGACAGGCCGGCGCCGACGACGCAGAGCCCGGCAGTGACCAGGAAGATCTCCTGGTACTCGGTCGTCAGCGCGTCCTGCAGGGCCCGGCTGTAGGCGGCCAGCCGCTCGTTGAACTGCTCGTTCGTCATACCGAACGGCAACGGCGGCACCAGGTTTGCGGCGAGCTGACCGAACCGCCAGAGCCCGAAGGCGGTGAGGGCGGCCAGCCCGATCAGCATGCCGGTCATCCGGGCGACCACCAGCGCGGCCGAGGCGACACCGTGCGACGGTCCCGGCACGACCCGCAGCACGACCGAGGACAGCGGCGCGATCACCAGCCCGAGGCCGAACCCGGCGATCACCAGGTCGGTGTCCAGCGCCGGCAGGTCAACCAGACCGATCGCCGTCCGGACGTCCGCGGTCCATCCGCTCATCAGGTGGAAGCCGACCGCCGCGATGAGCAGACCGGCTGCGCTGATCCACTTCTCGCCGAGCCGGGCGGCCAGCAGGCCGCCCAGCAGGGCGCCGGCCGGCAGCGCGATCAGGAACCGGGCCAGCAGCTGCGCCGCCTGCGCCGACGTCATCTGCAGCAGCGTCTGGGCGAACAGCTCGACGTCGACCAGGGCGACCATCAACGCGGCCCCGGAGATCGCGCTGACGCCGAGCGCGGCGAGGAAGCGACCCATCCGGACGCCGGCCGGATCCAGCAGGCGCACCGTCGCCCGCCGCTCGTAGAGCACGAACGCGACGACCAGGACCGCGGCGCCGGCCAGGCACGGCCATCCCCATGACGGCAGCACCGACCGGGCCGGTTCCGGGTTGTACAGGCCGACCACCAGCAGGCCGAGCGCGAGGGCGAGCAACACCCCGCCGACGACGTCGACGCCGGGTCTTTCCGGTCGGTCGTCGGAGGTGGGCACGCTCAGGTGCACCACGAGCATGGCGATGGCGGCGAGCGGAATGTTGACCCAGAAGACCCAGCGCCAGCTCTCCGGCTGCAGATCGGCGAAGAAGCGCCACCCGCTGAACAGGGCGGCCAGGCCGACGCCGTACAGGGTGCCCAGGACGCTGCCGATCTCCTGGGCGGCGCCGACGGCGCCGAGCACGGTGGCGCGTCGCCGCTCGGGCCACAGGTCGGCGACCAGTGCCATGGTGACGGGGAGCAGGGCGCCGCCGGCGACGCCCTGCACCACGCGTCCGGCAACGAGCAGGGGGATCGAACCCGCGGCCGCGGTGATCGCCGATCCGACGGCGAAGAAGAGCAGGCACAGCTGCAGGACCCGGCGACGACCGAACCGGTCGGAGGCCTGGCCCAGCAGCGGCATCGCGGCCACGTAGCCGAGCAGGAAACCGGTGACGATCGGGGTGGCCCGTTCGAGCCGGTTCACCGGGATGCCGAGGTCGAGGATCATGTCGACGAGCAGCCCGACGACGACGTAGGCGTCCAGCGCCGCCAGCAGGACCGCCGTGCCGGCCGCCCCGATGGCCAAACGGCGTCCCCCCACGCCCGGATGCTACCGGGGTGGGGGGACGCCGTCGGGAAGGTTCCTGGTCACCAAGGACCAAGGGCCTCAGGTCACGGAATGCGCAGGACCTGGCCCGGGTAGATCAGATCCGGGTTCGGGATGATGTCGCCGTTGGCCTGGAACACGGCCTCCCAGCCACCGGCCACGCCGTTGGCGGCCGCGATCTTGGACAGGGTGTCGCCGGCGGCGACGGTGTACGAGCCGTCGGCCGCGCTGCCCGAGGCCACGGACGAGCTCGAGGCATCGCTCTCGTCGTCGTCGGACCAGGAGCGGTCGCTGCTGCGCGAGGCCTCCTGGTTGTCGTCCGAGCTGCGGCTGCTGCGCGCGGACTGCGAGGAGTCCGACGAGCTGGAGCTGCTCGCCTCCTCGGAGGACGACGAGGACGACGAATCGCTGCTCACCGAGCGCTGGGTCGAGCCCTCGCCACCACCGGCGTAGGCGCAGGCCCAGGCGCCCCAGCCCTGGCCGGCCAGGGTCTTCTCGGCGACGGCGATCTGCTGTTCCTTGCTGGCCAGGTCGGCGCGGGCGGCGTACTCCTGCCCGCCGTAGGCGTTCCAGGTCGACTGCGAGAACTGCAGGCCGCCGTAGTAGCCGTTGCCGGTGTTGATGGACCAGTTGTTGGTGCTCTCACACTGCGCGACGGCGTCCCAGGTCGAGTCGGGCGCGGCGGAGGCGGTGCCGGCACCCAGGCCGAGGGCGGCGGCGCCGGCGATGACGCCGACGGTGGCGCCGCGCAGGGCGAAGGTGCGTGCCTTGGAGGGCTTGCGATGGCGTGCGACAGTACGAAGCGTCATGATCATGTTTCCCCTAGCTGCGCCTGCGAGGTGAGCTGTCGGGTTCGGGCGCGACCCAGCGCGGCGCCGGTCGGCGCGTGGCGAATGGGTGCAGGGGATCGCCCGTCCGGACCCACTGGAGATGGACCGAATTAACCCCAAGGAAGCCGTGGCTCCCGAAGTTGGTTTCCCCGCTGCTGTCCTAGCCTTTCTGCTCTTACGGTTCTCCGGTCCGGGGCGGACAGCACTCGGCGCGTGGTCCGGAGGTTTGCGGACGAAAGTGCCGGGCGAAAACCCGGCTCTCCCAAACGATACGGACGACCCGACGAATGTCCAGGGAGCCGAACTGGACATAACGGATTGGTAACGATCAGCTCCCGGACCCGGGCCACGGTGTTTTCGCTGCTGGCTCGGGGTCTGGCGACGAATCGTGAACCTCAGATCGACCGCAGGATCAATCGCTGGAATTCACCCGTTTGGGGCAGCATTTGGGGCAGCCTTTACTAGGTCTCCGCACAGGAGTCGCACAGAGTGTGTTCAGCGCCGCACGGAGGCCGCAGGCGGAGTACCCGCCCCTTCGCGTCAGTAAACACCTCGTGGCCGATGAGCGGACGGGGAGGACTCTGTGAATGACGCATGGGCGGGCACTGTGCGTAGTTGTGCGGGCCGGCAAGCCTCACGTTCCAACGTCGAGTGACTCGGCCGGTCGCGGCCCGGCACCGTATCCGCGCGCCGCGCCAACGGTGGCGCTAGGGTCCGGCTGTGATCGGTCGCAGCAAACCCCGCGGGCACGTCGTCCTGGCCACGGCCGACAGCGAGTCGTTCGCCTCCCTGTCCAAGCGCCCAACCGCCCGGGCCGACCGGTACCGGATCGGAAGGGAACTACGGGACAAAGTATCGCGGCAGTCCTTGGGCCACTGGGCCCCGCCGGTCGGCCGGCCCGACCCGGTCCAGCTGATCATGGATTCGCACGAGGGCCGGCTGGACTGGCTCATCCCGACCCGGGTCGGCCGGATGATCGGCAGCCCGTACGGCTTCCTGCGCGGCACCGCCATCGTGATGGCCGAAGACGTGGCCCGCCTGCCGTCGACCGGGATCACCCCCGTCATCTGCGGTGACTCGCACCTGGGCAACTTCGGCTTCTACGCCTCCCCCGAACGCGACCTCGTCATGGACCTCAACGACTTCGACGAGGCCCATCCAGGCGGCTGGGAGTGGGACCTGCGCCGGCTGGTGGCCAGCATCTGGGTGGCCGGCCGGCAGAACGGGGCGAGCGAGGGCGACTGCGAGTCGGCCGCGATCCAGTGCGTCGCCGGCTATCGCACCGAGGTCCGGGAGCTGGCCCACACTCCCTTGCTGGCCCGGTCGTACCAGCGGATCGACGTCGACCATCTGCACAAGACCACCTCGCACGACTCGCTGCGCCAGGAGATCCGCCGCGCCGTCGTCCGTGCCCGCCATCGGACCAGCGACCGCGCGCTGCCCCGGTTCACCCACGAGGAGCAGGGTCGGCGGCGGATCGTCGAGGAGCCGCCGCTGATCACCCGGGTCAGCGACCAGGACCTCGAGATCCTGTCAACGGGACTCGACGGCTACCTGCAGACCCTGGCGCCGCACTGGCGGCGAGCACTTGGCGGCTACACCATCGTCGACATCGCGCACAAGGTGGTCGGCGTCGGCAGCGTCGGGTTGCGCGCCTACGTGGTGCTGCTGGAGGGCAGCAGTCCCGACGACGTGGTGTTCCTGCAGCTCAAGCAGGCCCGTCGGTCGGTGCTGGCCAAGTACGTGCACGGTGAGTCGGCGTGGCACGCCCACCAGGGTCAGCGGGTGGTCGAGTACCAGCAGGCGCTGCAGACGGTCAGCGACCCTCTGCTCGGTTGGGCCGAGGCCGACGGCCGCCAGTACTACGTGCGGCAGTTCCGCAACATGAAGGGCACGGTCGCGCTCGATTCGATCGACGGGTCGGCGCTGGCCGACTACGCCGGCATTGTCGGACACCTGCTGGCCAAGGGACACGCGCGGACGTCGGGCGCGTCGATGATCGCCGGCTACTGCGGGAAATCGGACAAGCTGGATCTGGCTCTGGCACGGTTCGCGCGGCTCTACGCCGATCAGACCGAGGCCGACCACGCGGCGCTCGTCAGGGCGGTGGATCGCGGGATCTTGCCGGTCGAGCGCGGGGTGTAGCCGGGACGCTGGGGTCGAGAGAGCAGTTTCGGCTCTTCACGATGCTTCGGAAGCACCCAAACTCCGCCCTCGATCAAGGCCCCGCGAGCGATTCCGCGAGGACTATGGTCATGTCCGCATGAATCAGGCATATCCGGCGCGTGGTGGGTGAGGCATGACGCGAACGACGAAGCGTTTGCTGCTCGGATCGACCGTCCTGGCCCTGGCGGTCGCCTGCACCGGCAGCCCGGACGCGGCCGACTCGAACGGGCCGACCTCGGCCGGCGCAGCTGTCTCGGTGGTCCTCGATCCCGCCGCCCGTGATCCCGCCGCCCGGCAGACGAGGATCGAGGACTTCGTGGACGCAGCAGTGCAGGGCAGCGACCGCTACCAGCGCATGCTCCGGGCGTTCGTGCTGAGCATCGACGGGGACGTCGTCGTGGAGCGGTACGCGCCCGGCGTCGCGCCGTCGGACACGGCGAACACGTTCTCGGTGACCAAGAGCGTGATGTCGGCGCTCGTCGGGATCGCGATCGACGAGGGCCTGATCGGCGGCGTGGACGCGACGCTGGGCGAGCTGCTGCCGGAGGAGGCCATGCCCGATCCGGTCCGCGCCGTCACCCTCGAGCAGGTGCTGACCATGACCGGCGGATTCACCGACAATGACCCGTTCCTGGCCGGCGATGACTGGGTCCAGGCCATTCTGACCGACCCCGCCAACCGCCCGGGTACAAACGCGTTCGAGTACTCCGACGGCAGTTCCCACCTGCTGTCGGCCATCCTGACGCGGGCGACCGGCCGGCCGGTGCTCGACTACGCCCGGGAGAAGTTGTTCGACCCATTGGAGGTCGGGACCCGACCGGCCACCGTGCCGACGATGCTTCCCGGCCCGGCCGGTGACTTCGCGGAGTCCGTGGCGACCTACAACGCGGCGACCGGCTTCGCCTGGTCGGTCGACCCGACCGGGTTGATCCTGGGGTTCAGCGATCTGCGGATCACCCCGCGCGACATGCTCCGCATCGGGCAGCTCTATCTGGACGGCGGGGAGCGCGCCGGGCAGCGGATCGTGCCGGCCGACTGGGTGTCGACGGCGACGAGCGCGCACGTCGAGCAGGCCGGGGGTTTCGGCAATGGCTACGGCTACCAGTGGTGGGTCGGCGGGGTCGACGGCCATGCCACCTTCGCGGCGATCGGGTGGGCGGGCCAGCTGATCCAGGTGGTGCCGGACCTGGGCCTGGTCGTCGTGGCTTCCTCGAATGACGACACCGTTCCGTTGAACGCGGTCAGCATCTCCTCCGACCTGGTCGCGCCGATCGCCGCGATGCTCGGGTGACGGACCGCGGAGACGGACAACCCCCGGGCCTTTGTCCCTCGCGACTGGGCGAGGGGCCGACTGGACAGGGTCGGCGGCACCGGGGGTCGGGTGACTGTCCGTGAATTGCTGGACCGCAGTTCCTCGACGAGGACTGGAGGGCCCTTTCGGTCGGTCGCGGCCTAGCGGCCAGCCACCTCACGTGTCCGAGACATACTCAACTCAGGACCACCTCCTTCCTCGTGTACAGCGAACCTACGTCGCGACCCGCACCGGCGCAACGGTTTTCCGCCGACCGCGAAAGCCGGTTCAGCGGGAGGCCGGGCAGCCCGCGCGTTTGGCCAGGTCGACGGTGGCGGTGATGACTTCCGGCCCGTACACCAGCGCCGGATCGTTGTGGCCGGCCTGTTCGATGGCTACCACGGCGGGGTCGCCCGCCGCCCGGGCGGCCACGGTCAGACTCAGCTCGGGCGGAACCAGCGTATCGGCGGTGCCGTAGACCACCGTGGTCGGCGTGTCGATGTCGACGGTCAGGTCGACCACCGGGAACCGGTCCCGCAGCAACAGCCGCACCGGCAAGAACGGGAACTGCCGCTGGGCGACGTCGGCGAGTTCGGTGAACGGTGAGCGCAGCAGCAGCCCGGCCGGCGGACGCTCGGTGGCGAGCCGGGCGACGACCGCCCCGCCCAGGCTCTCCCCGAAGTAGATCAACTCGTCCGGGGACAGGCCGCCCGGGCCGGTCAGGAAGGAGTATGCGGCGCGGGCATCGGCGGACAGGCCGGCCTCCGTCGGATCGCCGGGATTGCCCCCGTACCCGCGGTAGTCGAGCAGGAGCACGCCGAACCCGGCGTCCCGCAGAGCCCCGGCGAGCGGGACACGGCCGACCCGGTTGCCGGCGTTGCCCGGGGCGAACAGCACCATCGGGCGGCAGCCGGCCGGGGACACCGGCGGGGGCAGGTAGAGCGCCCGCAGGTCCAGGCCGTCCTCGGTGACCAGGACGACGTCGCGGCCGCCGTCGATCAGGGTGGCGGCGTCCGGCACCGGCGTGGAGTCGGGCAGGAAGATCAGGCGTCGCTGGAAGACCCACAGCAGCGCGACACCGGCGAGCAGGGCGCCGACCACGACGAGGACGATGGTGAGCACCCGGCGCCGGCGGAATCGCGGCCGCGGGTCAGCGCTGGTCGAACTCGTCGATGACATGCATGGCGGCCTCCTCGGCGCTCGCCCCGGCCCCGTCGATCCCGACGTCGTCGGCGAGCACGTCATTGCGGGTGTCGGCGTAGGCATCGGACCCATCGCTGACCAGCCGCCCGGCCCGCACGTCGCCGACCTCGTCGCCGGACTCGTCGAACAGGTTCTCCTCGTCCCGCACCCAGACCTCCGGGGTCTCCGCCGCCAGCAGTTGATCCAGGCTCTGCCCGCGCTCCTCCTCGGATTCGGTCGGCACCTGCACGGCCGGCTGGCGATCGGGCGGGTTGTAGCCCTCGTCCAGGAAGTCGTCGAGCCGCTCGCTGGACAACGTGTCGCTGACGGTCAGCTGCTCGGAGACCCCCTCGGTCACGTCGAACCCCGGTTGCGTCTCGTCGATCATGCCCATTCCCATCTCGTGCGTTCTCTGACCCAACCGTAACCGTCCGGCACCGGCTGCGATCACGCGCCGAGCAGGAACAGCAGCGCGGCGACCAGCAGGGCCAGCCCCAGCACCGCCCCGGCCAGCAGGCACGACACGACCAGCAGCCAGCTGCCGCGCAGCCGCATCGGGGTCAGCGGCGCCAGTTCGTCGCTGGCCGCGAACTCCGCCAGCACCCCGGCGGCGCGGACGCCCCGCCACAACCCGGTCAGCACCCGCAATGGGCGCGACCGGCGCGCGACGGTTGCCGCGACTCGGCCCGTGCTCAGGTTGTCCGCCAGCTGGGTCCACAGCTCGCGGCCGGTGACCAGGCCGGTGAGCGCGGCGATCAGCGCCTCCCGATCGGCGGCCACCGCCAGCAACTGGTGCCGGCGCAGCGCCAACCAGCCGGCGAGCAACAGTCCGACGGCGGCGAGCACCACCCAGAACCAGTCATCCGGCCCGGGCCGCGACAGGGCGATCGCGACGACCAGCACGGCCGGCACGACTGGGAACAGGACGACGACCAGCAGCGGCACCCGGGTGGCCCGAATCAGCGGGACGAGCAACGCGACGAACTGCCGGATCGCCTTGTCCCGCGCGGACGCGGCGGCGGCCGCCGCCTGCTTGGTCCGCGACGGGGGGCCCAGACCATTACCCTCAACTCGAGGTTTAGACATTGGCCTCCTCATCGATCGGGTCGATCGCGTCGAGCTGGTCGGCACAGGCCTCGTTCTCCACTCCTCGGCAGTTCACCGGGGTCAGCCGGGCACCTACGGCCTCGCCCGCCTCGGCCAGCACGCGCAGCTGCTCGGGGGTGAGGGCGTCGATGACCAGGTCGCGGACCGTGGCGACATGCCCGGGCGCGGCGTCGGCGATCGCCTGCCGGCCCGCCTCGGTGATCGCCACCAGCAGCCCACGACCGTCGGTCAGGCACTCCTCGCGACGCACCAGGCCGCGGGCCGCCATCCGCTTGAGGTGATGCGAGAGCCGGCTCTTCTCCCAACCGGTCTCCCGGCCCAGCTCCCCGGCCCGCAACGCTCCCCGGTCGGTCTCGGTGAGCACCACCAGCACCTGGTAGTCCGCCGAGGACAGCGCCGAATCGGCCAATAGCTGACGATTGAGCGCCGCGGACAGGGGTGCGCCGAACTGCTGGAGGGCACGCCAGGCACGCTGCTCCGATTCGGAGAGCCAGCGCGGTGAAGACGTCATGCCCATGAGGATACTCAGCCGCTCGGGGAAGGTTGATCCGTCAACTTCGGCCGGGATGCTCGAAGACGGGTACGTCGCCGACGATCGGATTGGTCCGCCGGGACGGCGCCAGGTACTTGGTGACCAGGTTGACGAACGTCGCCAGCCGATTGCGGTTGCCCAGCAACATGACGATGTGCACGAACAGCCAGGCGAACCAGGCGAGCGTGCCGGTGAGCCGGATCGACCGACCCTTGATCAACTGGATGTCCGCGATGGCCGCGCGACGGCCGACCGTCGCCATCGTGCCCTTGTCGTGGTAGTGGAAGGGGTGGGTCGGTCGTCCGAGGGTCAGCGCGGCCACCTGCCTGCCGGCATGATGGCCGCCCTGCAGGGCCGGTTGGGCCAGTTGGGGCAACGGGTCGGGCAGCAGTGCGACGTCGCCGATGGCGAACACGTTCTTGAACCCGGTCACCCGCAGGTCCTTGTCCACCTGGATCCGACCGCCGCGGCCCTGCGGCAGACCCCACCGACCGACCGTCGCCGGCACCGTCACCCCGGTCGCCCACACCACGACGCCCGCCTTGAGGAACTCGCCGCCGCCGAGCACCACGCCGTCGGGCCGCACCTCGGCGACCGAGGTGTTCAGCCGGAGCTCGACGCCCCGCTCCCGCAGGGCCCGGGCGGCGAACTCGCGAAGTGGCGGGGCGAAAGGGCCTAGCACCTTGTCCGACATCTCGACGAGCACGATGTGTGTGCGCCGAGGGTCCAGTTCGGGGTAGACGGTGGCCATCGCGTCGTTGCGGAGCTCGGCCAGCGCACCGGCCATCTCCACCCCGGTCGGCCCGCCGCCGACCACGACGATGGCCAGGTCCTCCGCGGTGTTCGCCGCGGCCGCGTGCTCCAGGTGGGTGAAGATCCTGTCGCGCAGCCGCAGGGCCTGGGCGCGGGTGTAGATCGCCAGCGAGTTCTCCTCGGCGCCCCTGGTGCCGAAGTAGTTGGTGGTGGCTCCGGTGGCGATGATCAGGTAGTCGTAGTGCATCCCGTTGCCGCCCGCGAAGGTGATCCGCTGGGCGGCCGGATCGACGCCGGCCACCTCGGCCTGCCGGAAGCACACGTTCTTCTGAGCCATCCGGGTGGCCCGAAGGAAGAACGTCACGTCGCCGGGGTTCAGCCCCGCGGTCGCCACCTGGTAGAGCAGCGGCTGGAATGCGTTGTAGGTGTGCCGGTCGACCAGGGTGATGTCGACGTCGGACTTGGCCAGAGCCTTGACCGCGGTCAGCCCGCCGAACCCGCCGCCGAGCACGACGACGTGCGGACGCCGCCGCGCGCTCGACGCCGGGGCGGAGCTGCTGGGCATGGTCATGCTGTCTCCTCGCCGGTCGTTCACGCTGTGCGTTCCAGCCGCCACGCTAACCGTTGGCCCCGACAGCGTTCATCCGGGGCGTGATGCGGCCGGCGGCCACCGCGTGCAAGGTGACCAGCAGCATGTCGATGACGACGAGAATGCCCTGCCACAGTGCCCACGACCGGGCCCGGCCGATACCGACCGTGTCGACACCCGTCGACACCAGGACCAGGACGCCCACGATGCCCGCCGCCACGACCAGGCCCACCCCGATCCACCAGGTCCGCCGGTCGGCGAACCGGAGAGCGAACAGGATGCCGAGCGGCAGGAACACCAGCGACGTGACCGCGCCCATCATGTGGACCCGGGCGTACCAGGTCAACAAACCCACGCCCTCGTCGGTGCGCACCACCCCCATGACCACCGCGCCGGCGAACCCCACCACGAGCATCGGAAGGGCAGGTCCGGGCACCGGAGCCCCCAGGAGCAGCAGGATCGGCGCGGCGGCCAACGCGACCGCCCATACGGTGAACACCCAGCCGGCGCCGCCAAGTCCGTACTGTGAGATCGAGATCTCGGGCGGGAACGGGTCCTTCGCGATGGCCTGCATGGCCACCCAGAGCAGCCAGCCGATCGCCGCGCAGCAGCGGCCGGCGATCAGCCACCGGCTGGTTCGCGCCCTCAGCGCCCGCTGACCACGTCCGTCCATGACGGCCATTCTCCGGCCGGTGTTCGGGTGCTCTCGGCGGCCAGCACGGCGCGGACGATGGCCCGGGTCACCACGTTGGCCCCCTCCACGGTGAGCTGCCGGTAGGTCAGCGTGTCGGGCGCCGGACCATTTTCGGTGGCGACCGCGAAGACGATGTCGCCGTCGTCCATGGTATGCACCGGGTTCAGCGCACGGGCCAGCCCGTTCTGCGCGACCGCCGCGAGCTTCGCGCACTGCACCTTGGTCAGGGTCGCGTCGGTGGCGACCACGACCAGGGTGGTGTTGGTCCGCAGGGTGGTGTTGGCGGGTTCGAATGAGAATCCGGCGATCTTCGGCGTGGTGATGTCGACCAGACGGTCCCGGGCAGTGGCGCCGGGCGATGGTAGATCGGGAGCGTCGTCGGGTAACAGAAGGTGCGCGCCGAGCAGGGTCCCGGTGCGCGGGTCGAGCGGGGTGCCGGCGGCGTTGACCGCGGCGAGCGCGGCGACGGTGGCACCGCCGGGCAGGACCGTGGACGCCGTGCCGATGCCGCCCTTGAGCCCGCCCACGACGGCACCGGTGCCCGCACCGACATTGCCCTGCGCGGCACCCGGCCGGGACCGGGCCGGCGAGTCGATGTCGGCCAGCGCCAGGTCGAGGGCGGCCGCCCCGAAGCCGGCGTCGGGTCGGGCGGGGTACGAGCCGCCGCGGCCCAGGTCGAACAGGCAGGCGCCGGGCACCAGTGGCACGATCGCATCCGGATGCGGGCCGACCGACAGGCCGATCCGGCGGGCCGCCAACCGGTCCATCACGCCGGTGCCGGCGGACAGGCCGAACGCGCTGCCGCCGGACAGCACGACGGCGTGCACGCGCTCGACCGAGGCGGTCGGCCCGAGCAGGTCGGTCTCCCTGGTGGC
>DATDBV010000477.1:0-2963 GCA_036524715.1 Nakamurella sp.
GACATGCGCCGGGACAACGAGGTAGCCGTCACCGACCGGAGGTCACTCCGCTACGGCTGGCGGGACGTGATCGGCAAACCGTGCGCCGCCGCCGCACAGGTCGGATTGGTTCTGCAGGCGCGCGGTTGGCCTGGCGTGATCGGGCGGTGCGGCCCGGCGTGCCTGATCCCGCCGCCGCCGGGCTCCGGCTGATGCGGCTATGGGCGCATCGCGCGGCCGCGGCCGGCCGCCGCCCCCCCGTGGGGAACATCGAGTCGCACCACGCGACTCAGGCTTCCCCAGGTCCCGGCTCCGCCCCACCGTTCGCACCCGCCACCGCCTCGCGGGGAACATCGAGTCGCACCACGCGACTCGGGTTTCCCCACACACGAGCTCCGCGCCGCCGTCCACCCGTGCCGCCGCCTCGCGGGGAACATCGAGTCGCCTGGCGCGACCGGATGTTCCCCAGGGCTTGGGGTCTGAGGAGCCCGCTGATCCGCGCATCCGCGCATCCGCGCGGGCGAAGCGGACGCGAAAGGGGCGGGCCCGAAACCGGACCCGCCCCTTGCGCTACCGACGATTCAGCCAACTACCGGTAGTCGCGCCCCAGGTCGAAGTCGTCCAGCGGCACCGACGCCCCGGCGGAGACCCCGAAGGTGTCCGCGCCGTAGTAGGTGTCGTCGAACGACGGCAGGGTGTACGCCGCCGCCCGCGCCTCTTCGGTCGGCTGAACCTGGATGTCCCGGTACCGGGCGATGCCGGTGCCGGCCGGGATCAGCTTGCCGATGATGACGTTCTCCTTCAGCCCCACCAGCCGGTCCGACTTGGCGTTGATCGCCGCGTCGGTCAGCACCCTGGTGGTCTCCTGGAAGGAGGCCGCGGACAGCCACGACTCGGTCGCCAGCGACGCCTTGGTGATGCCCATCAGCGCGGGACGCCCGGCGGCGGGCTCGCCGCCCTCGGCCAGCACCCGCCGGTTCGACGCCTCGAACTCCTTGCGCTCGATCACCGCGCCCGGCAAGAACTCGGTCGAACCGGAGTCGATGATCGTGACCCGCCGCAGCATCTGCCGGATGATCACCTCGATGTGCTTGTCGTGGATGCCCACGCCCTGCGAGCGGTACACGTTCTGCACCTCCCGCACCAGGTGCAGCTGCACCTCGCGCTGACCCATGACCCGCAGCACCTCGTGCGGATCCGGGTTGCCCTCGAGCAGCTGCTGACCCACCGACACGTGGTCGCCGTCGACCATCAGCCGCTCAGAGCCGTCGACGGTGATCGTCGCGAGCCGCTGCGTCTTCGGCAGCTTCTCGTAGACGATCTCCTCCGACCCGTCGTCCGGGGTGACGATGATCTTGAAGAACTTGTCCGCGTCCTCTATCCGGATTCTGCCGGCGGCGTCGGCGATCGGCGCCTTACCCTTGGGGATCCGGGCCTCGAACAGCTCCTGCACACGCGGCAGACCCTGGGTGATGTCCGTGGAACCGGACGCCGCACCGGTGTGGAAGGTCCGCATGGTCAGCTGGGTGCCGGGCTCGCCGATGGACTGCGCGGCGACGATACCGACCGCCTCGCCCACGTCCACCAGGTTGCCGGTGGCCAGCGAACGCCCGTAGCAGACCGCGCAGGTGCCGATGGCCGCCTCGCAGGTCAGCACGGACCGCACCCTCGCCTGGGTGATCCCCGCCGCGACGGCCTCGCGCACATGCTGCTCGCGCACGTCCGTGCCGGCCGGCACGACGACCGTGCCGTCCGCCGCGACCAGGTCGGTGGCCAGCACCCGGCTCTGCACCGAGGTCTCGATGAACTCGTTGATGTGCAGGCTGCCGTCGGCGTACCGGTCGGCCATCGGCAGCATCACGCCCCGCTCGGTGCCGCAGTCGGTCTCCCGGACGATGACGTCCTGTGAGACGTCGACCAGCCGCCGGGTCAGGTACCCCGACTCGGCGGTGCGCAGCGCGGTGTCCGCCAGGCCCTTGCGGGCCGAGTGGGTGTTGATGAAGTACTCCAGCACCGACAGGCCCTCACGGAACGAGGACCGGATCGGCCGCGGGATCTGCTGACCCTTGGAGTTGGCCACCACGCCCTTCATGCCGGCCAGCGACCGCACCTGGATCCAGTTGCCGGCGGCACCCGCGTTGACCAGGGTGGACACCGGGTTGTCGGCCGGGTAGGCCCGCGGCAGCGCCTCCTCGATCTCCCGGGTGGCCGCCTCCCAGATCTTCACCAGGTCGTCGTTGCGCTCCTCGTGTGACAGGTTGCCGCGCTGGTAGGCCTTCTCGACCCGCTCCGCCTCGATCTCGTGCCGGAGCAGGATCTCCTCCTTCTCCGGCGGGATGATGACGTCGCCGATGGCCACCGTCATGCCCGACCGGGTCGCCCAGTGGAAGCCGGCCTCCTTGAGCCGGTCCAGCACCTGCGCCACCACCGACATCGGGTAGTGCTCGGCCAGGTCGTTGACGATCACCGCCTGCCGCTTCTTGGGCAGCTCCTCGTTCACGAACGGGTAGCGCTCGGGCAGCAGCTCGTTGAACAGCACCCGGCCCAGCGTCGTCTCAGCGATCCACGGCGCCCCCGGCTCGTGATCCTCCGGGAGGCTGTCGAACCGGCCCGGCAGGACCGACCCCGGCAGCCGCACCTTGATCGGCGCGCGCAGGTCGATCAGCCCCGCGTCCAACGCCATGATCCCCTCGGCGGCCGAGGAGAAGATCGAGCCGGCGCCCTTTGCCTCCTCCTTGCGTCCGCACAGGTAGTACAGGCCGGTCACCAGGTCCAGCGAGGGCATGGCCAGCGGCCGGCCCGAACCCGGGGACAGGATGTTGTTCGACGAGAGCATCAGCACTCGCGCCTCGGCCTGCGCCTCGGACGACAGCGGCACGTGCACGGCCATCTGGTCGCCGTCGAAGTCGGCGTTGAACGCGGCGCAGACCAGCGGGTGCAGCTGGATCGCCTTGCCCTCGACCAGCTGCGGCTCGAAGGCCTGG
>DATDBV010000478.1:0-7624 GCA_036524715.1 Nakamurella sp.
GCGGCGGTCGCGACCGTCCGCTGATCGTCGGGGTCGAGGCGGCGCAGCGGGGCCAATAGGATCGTCCGCAGGCCGGCCCGGTCGAGGACCAGCCGGTCCAGGGCTTGCGTCGTCGGTGCCGGCCGAGCGGTCACCGCGGCGAGGTAGAACGGATTGCCGCCGGTGCGGGCCACGAGTGCAGGCGCCCGGGCCAGCCAGCCGTTCGGATCGCGTGTCGATGACAGCCAGTCGCGAACGTCGTCGACGTCCAGGCCGCGGAGCGGAAGCGACACCGCACACGGGGTCCGGCTCAGGTCAGCCCACGACCGGCCGAACGGCGTGTCGTCGTTCTCCCGGGCGGTGACGATCACCCATGTTCGGGTCGAGGCCAGGTCCAGCACAAGATGTTTCAGGATGGACACGGTCGTGGTGTCGGCCCAGTGCAGGTCCTCGAGCAGGATGGCGAGTCCGGCCTGCGGGGTGTCCGCGGTCAGGGCAGTCGAGATCGCCTCG
This sequence comes from Nakamurella sp., assembly GCA_036524715.1. Taxonomy (GTDB): domain Bacteria; phylum Actinomycetota; class Actinomycetes; order Mycobacteriales; family Nakamurellaceae; genus Nakamurella. Next base: position 493 of record DATDBV010000478.1, read on the forward strand.
CACAGCCGGAAGCGGGCGGTGTCGTCGAGGCTGGGCTCGCTGGTGCTCGACATGGTCAGTGCATCGGCGACCCGGGGCAGGTCGCGGCCGACGCGCCGCCACGGCCACAAGGCGGGAGCACCCGGATCGTCCACCGCGAACCCGCGGGCGATGCGGAAGCCGGCGGTGGCCGCGTCGTCCAGGGCCTGCTGGGCCAGGGCGCTCTTGCCGATCCCGGCCTCACCGGTGATGAGCAGGAGTCGACTGGAGCCGGCCCCTGCCTCACGGCGGGTGCGCTCGAGCGTGGCCAGCGCGGATGTCCGGCCGAACAGGGCGACCACTCGCTCAGTATGCGGCCGGGGCCGGTGCCACCGAGGTCATGGGTCAGATTCCGTGGCCGGTTCAGTGGCAGTACTGAGGTCGGTTGGGGCCGCCGAACCGCACAGTGGACGGGTCCGTTCCTCGCCCCGAACCACTGGAGGCCACCGTGTACGCCCAACTCACCATCTTCGACGGGCCCCGATCGCCCGAACTCGTCGCCGCCGGGGATCGGGCCGGCCGAGAGCGCATCGAACCGCTGCTCGACGCCCACCCGGACCTCATCCAGGATCTGGTCGCCCGGTATGTGTTGACCCAACCGGACGGCGGTCAGGCGGTCCTGGTGATCGCCGGGCACGAGTCCAGCCTGGACAAGGCGGTCGAACTGATCACGACCTCGGAGCTGTTGCCGGGCGAGGACCCGGCCCTGTTGCCCGGGCCGTCCCGGGTGGAGCGGTACCAGGTGGCGGACGTGCGGCACGGGGGTGCTCGATGAGGCCCGAGGTGGCGCTGCCGGCTCTGGGCCACTTGGCGCGGGGTACCTGGGCGATCGCGCCGGCCGAGTCGACGGCCCGGTTCCGGGTGCGGGACAAGCTGGTCGGCACCACTTCCGGCTCGATTCCGGTGCGGTCCGGGACCGTCCGGCTGGGCGCGGGCGGCGCCGTCGAGGACGCCCGGGTGGAGCTCGACGTGGCCGGCATCGACACCGGAAACCGGCACCGCGACCGGGATCTGCGCAAGCCGCGGTTCCTGGCCGCCGACGAGCACCCGGTCATCGTGGTGCAGTCCGGACCGGCCGCCGCGCGCCCCGACGGATGGCGGATGACCGCTACGCTGACCGCGCGCGGGGCCGCGGTGCCCGTCGAACTGGCGGTGACCATCGTGGAGATCGGCGAGGTCCGGGTTCGGGTGCGAGTGACCGGTCGGCTCGACCGAACCGACCTGGGCATGGGGGTGCCGACGTTCGTCGTCGGCCGGATGATCGACATCGACGTGGACGTCGTGCTCCGTCGGTGAGGCCGCCCGCGTTTGTCGGGTCCGCCGGCGACTCCGAGGGGGCGAATCCCGAGCGCCCGAGGTGGTGATCCGGAACCACGCTGATCAAATCGGCGAAATCGAGCCCGATTTGTACGAATCGGCACCAAGTTGATCAGCGCGACCCGCGCGAGCCGATCCGACATCCACAGGGGCAGTTCAAGAAAGCTGCAGATGTGGATTTCGGCGGACCGCGGTGCCCTGACCGCCGGCGCACTCCGCTCGTGCGGAACATCCCTCGCCCCCAGCGACGCGATGTTCCGCAATCCCGCGGTCAACCCCACGTTTCGGCGGCGCGTTCCGCTGGCGCGGAACATTCGGTGGCTCCCGGCGACGCGATGTTCCGCAATCCCGCGGTCAACCCCACGTTTCGGCGGCCCGTTCCGCTGGCGCGGAACATTCGGTCGTTCCCAGCGACGCGATGTTCCGCAACCCCGCGGCCAACCCCACGTTTCGGCGGCCGGTTCCGCTGGCGCGGAACATCCGGTCGCTCCTGGCGACCCGAATTTCCGCAGTCGCAACCACTCGCGACCACTGACCTTGGAATCGATCATCAAGACGGCGCGATCGTTCCCGACCCGAGGGAATCGTCACGGGAGGACACGAGAATACGATCGCCCTCGACCGTGGCCGCACCTGAACGAGCAGGCGTTCCTGGAGATGATCACGGCCATCGTGGCGAACAACCGGCCCGGTGGGTGGCGCACGCCCGAGTCGGAAGCGACTTCAGACCCGGACTCCTCGGGCGGTCGCGAGCAGTTCGTCCCAGGTACAGAGCTTGACCCGCGGGCGGCCCAGCCGTTCGCCGGCGCGGCGCTCCACCGCGTCGATCACGGACCACCCGTCGAGGTCGACCAACTCGGGCTGCCGTTGTCGCAGCCAGGCTTCGATCGCGTCCGGATCCACACCCCGGGGCGGTCGGGGGTGCCGGGCGAGGTCGGCCGCGATCGTGCGGACCGTGTCCCCCGCACACTTCTTGTTGGTCCCGATGATGCCGTTGGGCCCCCGTTTGATCCAGCCGGCCACGTACTCGCGGTCGCCACCCTCGACCCGCCCGTCCCGATTCGGGACGACGCCGGCCCGGGCGTCGAACGGCACTCCGGGCAGGGGGACGCCCCGATAGCCGACCGCGCGCAGCACCAGCCCGGCGGCGACGGCCTCCCGCTCGCCGGTGTCGACGGCCAGGTTGGTCCCGTCGGCACCGGCGGTCAATCGGTTGTGGCCCACCAGCACGGACCGGACGACCTCGTCGCCCCGGATCTCGACCGGTGAGGTCAGGAACCGCAGGGTGACCACCCGCCGGGCGCCGGCCGTGCCCGCCCGGGCGTACTCGCGCAGCACCTCGAGATTGCGCCGGGGGACGTGGGCCAGGGCGTGCTCGTCGGCCATCGGCCCGACCTGCGCGGGGTCGACAGCCACCGAGGCGCCGGTCATCTCGGCGAGCTCGCGCAGCTCCGGGGTGGTGAAGGTGGCCTGTGCGGGCCCCCGGCGGCCCAGGACGACCACCTCTTCGATGCGGCTGCCGCGCAGCACCTCCAGGGCGTGGTCGGCGATGTCGGTCGTCGCGAGCCGATCGGGCGGGGTGATCAGGATCCGGGCGACGTCGAGCGCGACGTTCCCGTTGCCGACGACGATCGCCCGCCGGACCGACAGGTCGAACACCCGATCCCGAAAGTCGGGATGGCCGTTGTACCAGCCGACGAAGTCACTGGCGGCCGCGCTGCCCGGCAGGTCCTCGCCAGGAATGCCCAGCCGACGATCGTCCGGCGCCCCCACGCAGTAGACGACCAGGTCGTAGCGGGCCAACAGCTCCTCGCGCGCCACACTCAGCCCGAACTCGACGTTTCCGAAGAACCGGAATCGTTCGTGGGCAGCAGTTCTCGCGAACTGGGTGGAGATGGACTTGATCTTGGGATGATCCGGAGCGACCCCACCCCGCACCAATCCCCAGGGCGTCGGCAACCTCTCGTACATGTCGACCAGGACCGGCGGGTCCGGCAGGTCGAGCAGCGCCGCGGTGACGTAGAACCCCGCGGGCCCGGATCCGACTACGGCCGCCGCGACGACGGGCGAGCGGGCATCGGGCACGGGCACCCACCTCCGACCGGCGTCGTCGTTCGGCACTGACCACGCCCATGCTGCCACTCCGGCGGGCCTGCGCGGAGCCCGGTGCGACACGCCGGGGGCGGAGCGACCCCAAGAGCGACCCGGCCAGACCCAGGCCAGACCCGGCCGACAAGTGCCGGTCCGAACGAATGTCGATCAAGAGCGACGACCCGCCCGGCCCGCGAATTCGCCCAGGATGTCGCCGGGGCAGGCCATTTCGAGCTCCCGATTGCCCGGCCCGCCGCACATTCGACAGATTCCCCCGCGTCACTCGACGGAAAGCAGAATGTAACCTGTCGGCAATGCGTGGCTGCGGACGAGCGGCTTCGTTGCAGTCTAGCCAAAACTGTTGAACCACAGACTATGTCGTCGTTCCTAGCAGAGCTCCGAGGAATCCGCTCCGGGATTTGCCGTGGTCCAGCCCACGTTGACCAGGGTTTCCCACAACCAGTACGGTCCTTATTCAAGGGCAGCACACGCGAAAAGAACACATTTAGAGGAGCCAATTGTGAACGAGCACTCACTTCCGGAGTACACCGACTGCGCGGTCGACTGCCTGTACTGCAGCCTGCCCGAGACCGACTGAACCTGGAACGAAGGCCCGATCGTCCCGGGCGTTTCACTGTCGATCTCTTCCGCTCGGGGCCGGCCTCGCTCGGTGGCGATCGTTTGCTCGGCAAGCCTGCCTGCCACCTCGCGTGACTTCTTGATCACGCGGTCGGGGATCCGGCGTTTGGATGTCGTCCGCGGTCTCGTCCCGGCCGATGACGCAGACGACGGCGATGCCGTCGAAGTGGGCTCCGCGAGTCCGCGACGATTCGCCAAGTCGAATGAGGGCGCATCCCGGCGCGAAGCCCGTGAGTGTCGCGGCAGCCCGTATGGTCGGGTGGCTGGTGCGTGACCGTGAGAGCGCCTGCTCATCGGCGCCGGCGGAAGGCGGACCACCAAATGAGCAACGAAGCGGACCTGGACCTGCAGATCGAGCAGGCATTCCGGGATGTGCTCAGGACCGCGATCGCCTGGCGGATCGCCACCGACCAGGCCGACTTGCCGGACCTGGTCGACTTCGCCAGCCGAAAGCTGCATACCGCCGTGGTGGAGTACGAGTCGGCCCTGAGCGCCTGGGAGCCGGCTGGAGATGACCGCGACCAGCATGAGTAGCCGCACGCGCGGTCACCGTGGCGTGATCGCGATCTCGGTGCTGGAGGCCAACGGGCAGCTTTCGTTCGTCAGCTGGGCCCGCAACGGGCGGGCGAGCCTCGGCTGAGGGCAATTGTTGACCTCCTTGGCGAGCCTCGCGGCCATCGCGCCGCGCCGATCGACCCACGCCGATCGACACCGCGGCGAGCACCAGAATGCCGCCGAGCCATTGTGCGGGTCCGAGGGTTTCGCCGAACACCGCGGATGCGGCGGCCACGGTGACGACCGGCTCGAAGATGGACAGGACGGCCGCCTTCGACGGACCGACACGGGCCAGACCGGCGAAGAACAACAGGATCGCGCCAACGGTGCTGACCAGGGCCAGGGCCCCGAGCCACCACCACCCGGACGGGGCGAAGTCCAGGTCGACGTCGCGGAGAGCGCCGGTGATGACGAAAGTTCCGAAGGCTCCGGTGCAGACCAGGGCAGCCAGGGCGAGTGCGGGGACGTCGCTGGTCAGCCGGTCCCCCACCAGGATGTAGCCGGTGTAGGTGAAGGCCGCCCCCAGTGCCAGCAGTCCGCCGACCCAGTCGAACCGGCCCGTGCCGGCCCCGCCGAGAACCATCCCGATCCCGGCCAGGGCGAGCCCGAGCGCCCACACCCGCCGCCGATCCGCACGCTCGCGGCCCAGCACGATCGCCCCGACCGTCACCAGCACCGGGTAGACGTACAGGATCAGGGCGACCAGCGACGCATCGATCCGGGTCAGCGCGGAGAAGTACAGGCCGGCCTGCGCGGCGTAGCCGATGGCCCCCATCGCCAGCCCGATCAGCACGGCTCGGGCCGGGAGTCGGCGCAGGGATCCGCGGGCGAAAGCGGCGGCGAGGAGCAGACCCCCGGCCAGGCCGAAGCGCGTCATCAGGAGCGCGTCGACCGACACGCCGGCGTCGAAGGCGAGCTTGCCGAAGACGGCCATCGCGCCAAACCCGGCGGCCGAGAGCAGGCAATAGACAGATCCCACACCGTCGATCTTCGCCTCCGCGACCGTTCACGTCCATCGCGCGTTCTTGCACATCATCGTGTAGCTAGTCTGAACAGATGCTGGATCTGCACCGCCTCCGCCTGTTGCGCGAGGTACATGGGCGGGGCACGGTGCACGCCGCCGCCAGAGCGCTGGGATACACCCCCAGCGCCATCTCGCAGCAGCTCGCGGTGTTGGAACGGGAGGCGGGAACGCCGCTGCTCGAGCGGGTGGGTCGCAACGTCCGGGTGACCGCCGCGGGATCGGTACTGGTGCGGCACGCGTCGACACTGCTGGAGGGTCTGGAGGCGGCCGAGGCCGAGCTGGCCACGGTGGCCGCCGGACGCCCGGCCGGACTGGTGCGGGTTGCCGCCTTCCAGTCCGCGTTCCTGCGCATCGTGGCCCCGGCGGTGTGCCGGTTGGCGGTCAGCCACCCCGATGTGCGGGTCGAGGCCACCGAGATGGAGGTGGAGCAGGCCGCGCCGGCCCTGCGGTTGCAGCAGTTGGATGTGGCGGTCGGCGACGAGTACCAGGGCCAGCCGCGGGCCGTGCACGCCGACCTGCAACGGGAGCCGTTGCTGCACGAACGCATCCGGGTCGTGTTGCCCGACGATCATCCGGAGGCTGCCAACGACCGGGTGTCGCTCCGGCGGTTGGCCCGATTGCCCTGGGCCGCCTGCCAACCCGGTACCGGCCACCGCGAGATGCAGGTCAGGGTTTGCCGGGAACTCGGCGGGTTCGAACCCGACCTGCGCTACAGTTCGGACGACTTCCTGATCCTGCTGGAACTGGTCCGTACCACCGGGGCCGGGGCCCTGCTGCCGGACCTCGTCCTCGGCGTCGAAACCCCCGGCGTCGCGGTGCGGGTGCCGGCGGAGGGCACGGTCGGCCGCGCGGTCTTCCTGCTCACCCGCCGCAGCCGCACCCCGGCGGTGACCGCGGTCGCGGACGCCCTGCGCGACGCGGCGGACGTCGCCGCGCGTGAACTCGCGAACTGAGTGCACGATTCGGATGCCGATCGGGCCCCTCGCGGTGCCCGCCCGAATGTCCAGCAGCGACTGGGCCGCAGCGTCAACGGCCGTGGGCGGCACGGTGTCCGGTCAGGCCGCACACCGTCGGGTCGAGTCGCGAACCCACCAAGGCCGACGCCCCCTTCGACCGGCAGACCATCTCCAGCAACTGGGGGACGGCCGCTCGCCGGTCATCCTGCACGCGCCGGCCGACCTCCAGGGCCGCAGTGATGGTTCGGCTCGGCGATAGTTCCGTCGGAGCTGACCGACGGGCACCGGCTCAGCCGGACCGGCGGGGGCGCTCGCCCAGATGGTGCTCCTTGTACACCTGGTCGAGAGTCTTGTCGCCGTACCGGAAGTTCTTCATGCTCCAGCCGAGCAGACCGAGCGCGAGCAGGCCCGAGGCGATGAGGAAGGCGCCGGTGCCCCATCCGCCGAACAGCCACCACTTCTGGTCCAGCGGCCACCAACCCGGCGGTGACGGGCGGATGCCCCATACGACGCCGAGCCCGATCAGGGCCAG
>DATDBV010000479.1:0-5148 GCA_036524715.1 Nakamurella sp.
AACTTCGGGCAGTGTGCGACCAGCTGTGCCTGACCGGGGTGCTCCTGCCCGACCCGCCCCGCGCGCGCCGCGGACCCCCCGGCAGCTGACCGCACCCCGCACGATATGGCCTTTCGCGTCGCTTGTTTGAGGCTGACGCGACGGGGTGTTGCGTCGGGTCCGTCGGTCGCTCCTCCCGGGAGAGCCGGCTTGGCGAGGGTCCGGTGGGTCCAACACTGTGGCCGACCCGGACCGTCTGAACGGTTACTTCTGAGGCCGAATCGTCGTCGCGAAACCATCCTCGCCGGGATTGTCCGATGCTCGTTCCGTCACCGGCCGGGCGCAGCCATGCGCGACGCCGTCAGCGAGCGCGATCCGCCCTCGTCGGTCTGGGGAGGCCGCCGGAGTCCCGTGCCGAGGCGGCCCACAAGCACCGGCCGCCGGGCGTGGGGTGTCGAGCGCACCCGGACCGGGCCAGGGTGGAGCGGGTGTTCCCAGCAGGTCGCGCAGCAAGTCGGGAGGCGGCGTCCATGCCGGTGTCGGTGATCAGCGGCTGTGCGCCGCGGCGATGGTGGTAGTCGACAAGGTCCGACCGGGGCGCGCCGGTGGTGGCGAACAGCGTCTTCCCGGCGGCCCACCCGTCGGGGGTCGAGTTCGGCGACGGAGCCGACCGGCCGGACCGGCAGCAGGAGCCGAAGGTGTCGGCGGCCCAATAGATTCCGGTGCGTTGAACGGTCCGCGGGTGTCCTGGAGCCGACCGGTCTTGGCGACGAGCCCGGGGTGCATCGCGTTGACGACGACACAGTGGAACCTCGAAGTCGATCTTCGCCAACCTTGAATCGCGCAGCCGCCTCGCGGATCGACGACTGCGACGCCAGGGTTCGCACTCGAGCCCCTCCAGCTTCGCATCGGGCACGGTCGAGCGGATGTCGCCGGATCGTCTGCTCGCCGCGGCCCGTGTCGCGCTTACCGATGCCCGCGCCGGTCACGAGCGCGACCATCCCGGGTGCGTTCCGATCGCTGGCAACCGACGTGCGGGGGCACCCAGCGGCAGGTCGGGGGTCCACCGCTGGGCGCCGTCAATGATCGTTCCGCAACAAGGCGTCGTGGACACCACCCTTAGGGGTGGACACTCGAAACACCAACGAACCTCCCGACGATGAACGCCTGGGGCTGCCCCGTGGGCGAACGGGTCAGCAGTTTGACCTGATCGGCGGATCTGGTTCACGTCCGCATGCAGTGTCCCTAAATGAGCGACGGCACCCGTCTGTCGCGGCCCTCACCGATGGCGTCACCAGCGACCTGGACGCCCACGCCTGGCTCGCGTGCAAGTCGACCGGGCGGTCGGTACTGCTGAACCGGGATGCGGGCCCTGCCGTGCCATCGACACGTCATCATGATCGGCGTTCCACCGGCCGGGGAGACATCGATTGCCCGGGCATCGCCGGGCGTCCCCGGTGGGTGGGCACTGGGCGGGACGAGGAGAAACCCACCGGCCTCGCCGCTGAGCTCACGGTCCTTCGCGCGCCCCAACCTAACTGATATCGCGCGGGGTGGTTGGCACACCCTTAAAGGGGTTATGGTGCCGGGGTGGCGGGCCATGGGGGAGCGACGCCAGTGCGGATCGCGTTGGTCGACGACTACGACGTGGTGGTGTTCGGCCTTGCCCATATGCTGGAGCCCTACCGGGCACGGGTGGCGGTCGTTGAGATCGACTTGAATGAGCCGGCCAGTCAGCGTGTGGACATCGCGTTGTACGACACGTTTGCGCAGCCCGAGTCCGATCACGCCGATGTCGTTGCCCTGGTGGACAATTCGCGGGCAACGAAGGTCGTCATCTACACCTGGAGCTTTGCGCCGGGCCTGATCGAAGCGGCGCGGAGCCGTGGTGTTCACGGCTACCTCGCGAAATCGCTACCCGCCCGCGAACTGGTCGGCGCCCTGGAGGCTGTGCATCGCGGGGAAAACGTGGTGAGCACGCCATCGCGCCGGGTGACGAGCGCGCCGGGATTGAACTGGCCCGGTCGGGGTGAAGGTTTGACCGACCGGGAGGCGGAGATTCTGGCGTTGATTACCCAGGGTCGCAGCAACTCCGAGGTCGCCGCGTTGAGCTACCTGAGCCCCAATACCGTGAAGTCCTACATCCGGTCGATCTACCGCAAGATCGATGTCCGCAGCCGCACCCAGGCAGTGCTTTGGGGTGTGAACAACGGCTTCATTCCCGACCATTATCGGATCGACAACTGGCGCAGCCATCGCGACGGACCCGAGACGTAAGAAGGTTAGTCGGGGGACGATGGTGGGGTCTCGTAACAATTGCCGGACACGGACGACCCGTTTCCGTGGATGTGCGAGGTCATGGACCTGAAGAAGGAAGTAACTTCTTCCGAGACGAGGGTGATCGATTACCAGACCGGCGGGGGACTGGCCTGGGACAGAACCTCAGGCGATCTCAAGGCTGGCCTCGACGGGCCCAACGCCGGGCAGGGCTGAATCCGGAAAGCCGGCAGGGTGTGTGGGCGTTGCTCCGGGACCTGCTGGACGGGGGCGCCACAGTGCTGCTCACCTCCTACCACATGGAGGAGGCCGAGTTGCTCGCGGACCGGCTGGCGATCATGTACCGCGGCTTGGTCGTGCGCACCGGCACACCGGCGGAAGGTCGTCTGGTGCCAGGCCGCGCGGATCACCGTCACGTGGCCACCGGGTCCGGGCCGCCGCTGCCGGCGTTGCCCGGCAGCGCGGAGGGGACCCGAGGTGGGGTGGTAGTGCGCACCGCGGATCTCCAGCTGACGGTCTCGGCGTTGTTGGAGTGGGCAAACCGCAATCAATCTTCGGCTGCGCCGGTTCACGGCGCGACCCGCGTCGTTGCAACCGGCGCGATGCTCGGCCTGATCGACGGGCGGCCGGCGCAAGCGGCGACCGGTGTTGGTCGGGCCGAACCCGCACAGCACAATGCAACGTGACGTTGCAACGGGCCGGGATCGGAGAACGGACGAAATGATCGCTGGGAGCGTGGGTCGGTGACCGAGGAACCGTTGCGCGTCGGAGTGATCGGGGCTCGCGGCCGGATGGGCGCGCAGACCTGCCAGGCAGTGGTCGAGGCGCCGGACATGGACCTGGTCGCCGCGGTCGGCGGTCGCGAGTGGCTCTTCTCGCTGGCCGACGCGGACAGCCAGGTGGTCGTCGACTTCAGCCACCCCGACGTGGTGATGGACCACATCCGGTTCTGTCTGGACAACAACATCCACGTCGTGGCCGGCACCTCCGGGTTCACCCGGGAGAGGCTGGACACCATCAACGACTGGCTGCAGGCCAAGCCGGAACTCGGCGTCATCGTGGTGCCGAACTTCGCCATCGGTGCCGTGCTGGCCGCCCGGTTCGCCCGCGAGGCCGCACGCTTCTTCGAGTCCGTCGAGATCATCGAGTTGCACCACGCGGGCAAGGCCGACGCCCCGTCCGGCACCGCGGCGGCCACCGCGCGGGCCATCGCCGCCGCCCGGGCCGACGCCGGGGTCGGTCCGGGTCCGGACGCGACGACGATCGAGGAGCCCGGTGCCCGCGGCGCCACCGTCGACGGCATCCGGGTGCACTCGGTGCGGCTGCCCGGGCTGGTCGCGCACCAGGAGGTCATCCTGGGCACGACGGGCGAGACCCTGACCATCCGTCACGACTCGCTCGACCGGGTGTCGTTCATGCCCGGCGTGCTCGCGGCCGTCCGAGCGGCGCCGACGCGGCCAGGGCTCACCCTCGGGCTCGAGCAGTTGCTCGGCGTCGTCTGATCGGCCGGTCCGACCATTGCGGAAACCTGAGTCCATCGGCACGAGTGAACGCTCTGCGGGATGCAACGGGCGCCGGACCCCGCACAGCGTTCAGTCGACGCCGGTGGCGGCCGATCGGGCGAGCCGTCCCGGAACGGCGGCGGCGTGACCCGGGGTGCTCGCACCAAGATCGTCGTCGCGCTGCTGACGCTGGCCCTGGTGGCGTACTTCGTGTTGCTGGGGGAGCGGGCGATCGCGCTGATCGGCACGGGCGGTGCGGCCGGCATCGCGCTGGGCATCGGAGTGCTGCTGCTGCCGATCATCGGTGTCGTGCTGGTGTTTTGGGAGCTGCGGTTCGGCTGGCAGACCCAGCGGCTGGCCCGGCAACTGGCCGAGCAGGATCTGCTGCCGGACGTCGACGACCTGCCGCGGCGGCCGTCCGGTCGGGTCGAGCGGGACGCGGCCGACGCCCACTTCGAAACGGTCAAGGCACGGGTCGAGGCCGCCCCCGACGACTGGCGAGGCTGGTACACGCTGGCCCACGCCTACGACCTGGCCGGTGACCGGAAGCGCGCCCGGTCGGCGATGCGGCACGCGATCACGCTGGAGAGTGGCTCGGCGACGGACTGAATCTGGGCTCGTCCTCGGGGGTCCCGTTCGGTCCTCGGGGTCCGGCGGGGTCCAGCTCGGTCGTCGGGGTCCAGCTCGGTCGTCGGGGTCCAGCTCGGTCGTCGGGGCCCAGTTCGGTCGTCGGGGCCCAGTTCGGTCGTCGGGGCCCAGCTCGGTCGTCGGGGCCCAGCTCGGTCGTCGGGGCCCAGCTCGGTCACCGAGGAACCTGCCCGAGGTCGACGTGAGCGCGATGGCGCCGTTGCCGAGCGGCCGATCGTGGGCCCCGACGCCGACGCGCAGGAGCGGTTGGTCGCCGAATTCGATCGAGTTCGACGGTTGTCGGTCAGCGCAGGCGTCGGCCTCGCGCATCTCGATCGTGTCCAGAGGTCGCCGCGACTGGTGTGACCCCTTCCGCGCGGCACCACTGTCATACGTGTGCGCTTCGATGACATGACGGGCCGAGCGATCCGAGTCGACCCGAACAGATGTTCATCGGGGACTTGAATATCAGCACACCAAACGATAGAATCCATACACACGTACACGGCGGGGGTGATCGCGATGGTCGACGAGACCCGCGCAGCCGCGCCCACCCCCTGGGCCGAGCTGGCCGCCGGTCCCGCCTGCCCGGCGTCGCTGACCGCGCTCGCCGGGGTCGACGCCACCGCCCTGTCCGGCGCCCAGCTGGTCGACGCGGTGGTGTGCGCGGAGAAGGCGTCCTCGCTGCTGCTCGGAGTGCAGGCCCGGCTGCTGGCCGCGCTCGCGGTGCCGTTTGCCGCCGTGACCCGATGCGGCTGGCCGG
>DATDBV010000480.1:0-2182 GCA_036524715.1 Nakamurella sp.
CCCGCAGGTCATGCTGGTCACCCTGCAGAAGGAGTCCGGCCTGCTGAGCCGGACGAACACCACGGCTGCCTCGTACAACGCGGCCTGGGGCTGGCACTGCCCGGACACCGGGCCCGGCGGCACCGCCAACTGCGACCCTGCCTACGCCGGTTTCTTCAACCAGGGCTACGGGATGGCCAAGCAGTGGGCCCGGTACAAGGTCAACCCGGAGAAGTACAACTACCGGGCCGGCCAGACGGTGAACATCCTCTGGAACGTCGTCGAGTCCGGCTGTGGCGGCGCCCCGGTGACGATCAAGAACACCGCCACCGCGTCGCTGTACAACTACACCCCGTACCAGCCCAACGCCGCGTCCCTGGCCGCCTACCCCGGCGTCGGCGACGCTTGTTCGGCCTACGGCAACCGCAACTTCTTCTTCCTGTTCCGCAAGTACTTCGGCTCCACCGGTGGCGGATCGTCGACGACCATCGTCAACCCGGCCGTGCTGGCCACCGGAACCACCGTCAAGGTGCCCGCCAATCAGTACGTTTCCGGGGCGCTGGCCGGCCAGACGATCACCGCGCCCACCCCGCAGGTGGCCGCCGGCCTGGCCGCCGGCTTCAGCGCGCTCGGCCTGCCGTACGTGTGGGGCGGCGGCGGCTCCGGGGCCGGCCCGACCAACGGATGCCCGCGCGGCGGCGGCAGCTACAACAGCTGCGGCACCGAGATCGGGTTCGACTGCTCCGGGCTGACCGCCTACGTGCTCGGCATGGCCGGTTACCAGACCCCCGGCGACTCGGGGTCACAACGGTCGGCCGGGGTGTCGGTCAGCTGGGACCAGGCGCAGCCCGGCGACATCGTCGGCTTCCCCGGGCATGTGGCGGTGTACCTGGGCACCTTCGGCGGCCGCCCGTACATCCTGGAGGCGTCCTGGGTCGGCACCCCTGTCCACATCGTGCCGCTGACCCGCACGGACATGGACGATCGGGTTCACCGATACTGGACCGGAGTGCCGGTTCGGGCGACAGGCGTGGCCGACTTCGGATCGATCGTGCGCACCTACTCCTACATGTCGCCGTCCTACACGCCGTCATTGCGGAACGTGATCTCCGGGGCTTCCGGCGGCGGCTCGACCGGCTATAGACCGAACATCCCGCGGATCCGCCCGGTGCCCTATCCGGCGCCGGCTCCGGTGGTCACCATCCCCGTGCCGGCCCCGGCGACGCCCACGCCCGACGCGCCGCCGGCCACGACGACAGTCGAGCAGCCGCCACCCGCGCCGCCACCGGCCAGCCCGGCCACGACGCCGCCGGCCGACCCGACCTCGACGACCGCGCCGCCGACCAGCTCGGCAGCCGAGCCGACACCGAGCCCGACCAGCACCTCGTCCACGACGAGCCCGAGCCCAGTGGGCACCTCGCCAGCCGGCTCCACCGCTTCGTCGGACCCGACGGCGACAGCGACACCCACACCGACGGCGACTGCGACACCGACAACGGGGGCGTCCTCGTCCGGGCCGAGCCCGTCGACTTCATCCAGTACGGCGACAACGACCGGCGCCGACCCGGCATCGACGACCGACAGTGCGTCGGCCCCGGAGAGCAGCACCCCAGCGGCCGGTGAGTCGCCGGCGGCGACGACCGAGCCTGCGGGGGCGACGACCGAGCCCGCGGCGGCGACGACCGAGTCCGCGCCGGCCTCCGACACCGAGTCGAGCGCGGCGGTCGTCTCGACCGGCGAGCCGGAGGAGCCGGCGGAGGCGGTCACATCCGACGACTCGTCCGACGATTCGGCCCCGGCCGACGCGCCGGACGAACCGATCACCCCGGTGTCCTGCGCCGACCAGTCCGCCGTCCTGACCGCCAAGAACGGCTTCGCCACCGCCGTCGACGGCACGCCCCTGCCGGACTGCGACGTACCCGACGAGGGCTGACCGGCCGCGTCCCGTCCTCCTGCGGCCGACCGCCCGCGGAACCTCCCTCGCCTCACACCGGCCGAAGTTCCGCGCCCGCGCGTGGACGGGTGGCCGGCCGACGACCCGCGGAACTTCCGCTCGCCTCACACCGGCCGATGTTCCGCAGCCGGGCGTGGACGGGTGGGCGCCGACGATTCTGCGGAACTTCCGCTCGCCGCAGACCGGCCGATGTTCCGCGCCCGGGCGTGGACGGGGGCCTGCCGACGACCCGCGGAACTTCCGCTCGCC
>DATDBV010000481.1:0-3364 GCA_036524715.1 Nakamurella sp.
GCGCGGTTGCTGTGCATGAATCACACCTGACCGCAGCGCACGACCTGCTTGACGGCGTTGTACGTCAGCACATAGTTCCACTCGGACTTAATCCCGACGACTTCGAGCTTCACGGCGCAGAGATGAAAAACGTTCCGAAGACGAAGACGAAGGTCGGCAGAAAGCCCTCGGCGTGGCGTGGCGTTCCTCAAAGCACGCGTGCGCAGGCCCTAGTTGACGCAATGACTGCCGTGGCTCAGATCAAGTGCGGAGACGGGAGCCACGGGTGCGGCCTTTTCGGTGTTGCTCTCTCGTCAACTTTCCGTCCCACGGACCCCACCTGGCAACGCGAGCAGTTGGCGTACGAGCACTTGCTGAAGAAGTTTGACGACATGATCCAGAGGGGTGGGGGTGTCGACTTGGGGCTCGTCGTGCATGACCAGCGCCTGGTGGTGGAAAGCGATATACGTCAATGGACGAACGACTGGCGTTCGGCTGCTGGAAATATCGGCCGCTTACAATCCTTCGCGCACGGACCACTCTTCACCGACAGCAAGGGGGTCCGCCTGATCCAGGCGGCTGATCTGGTTTCGTATGCCCTTTACCGTCAGTACTCTGAATCAAACGACCCCACCTATGCGGACCTTTTATGGAAATCCTTCGACGGGGTAAACGGTTTGCTCCACGGCGTCGTGCATCTGACACCCGAATTCGGCCGCGGAACCTGTAAATGCATGCCTTGCACCAAAAGGCGGTCTCACTGAGTCAGATTCAATCTGAGGTTTCATACCCATTATTGCGGCGGGCCGTCCACGGGCCGTCCGGACACTTGTAGCCTTTCCGTGGCCCGCAGGTGGCGTGGGCCGGCCTCTGGAGCGATGGGGATGGTGTCCTGGATGAGCTGGCATGCGGCTACGCTCGCCGCGTAGCCGCTTCGATCAGGTCCAGCGCGGCATCCCTCAGGGACTCCACCAGGAGGTCACGATCGGCGGTCACAATGATGGTTGATCGCGGATCTGACCAGACGCCCCGGGCGGCCCCCGAATTCACATTTCCAGCGCCTCGCAGACGTCGACGGCCCCGCCCGCAGCGACGATCGGGCAGCCCTTGGCGAGCCCGGTCGCCTCCTCCAGCGACCCGGCGGTGATCAGCGAGTATCCGGTGGCGCCGAGGCCGCCCGGGTCCTTCACGCCGTCGCCGGACACCGAGGCGCTGGCGCCGAAGGGGTTGCCGATGTCGGCCACCGCGTCACCCAGGGTGCCGAACCACTCGTTCCACGCCTGCATCACCGCCTGCTGCTCCTCCGGAGTCTGCGCCATCGCGCCACCCGAGTAGATCAAGGCGAATTTCGACATGTCCCGCTCCTCACGGTCCGCCGGCCGCGTGGGTCGCGGCCGGTCTGCCCAACAGACGGGCGAGGGCCCGGGAAATCGACAGGAACCCTCGGCTCCCCGCGGATACTTTCGTCGACGTCCCACCGTGTCTGCCCTTCCGCTCGGCCGGTCAGGCCGCCCGTCGATGAGACGGGCCAGCGCGACGGAAGGGTGGCACAGTCACGGCTGGGGTCAGCTTCAGAGCGACGCGTACAGCGCCGCCTCGAAGTCGGCGTAGGTCTGCCAGGCTTCGTGCTCGCTCGCGAAGGGCAGCGAGTTGGTGTAGATCGACGCGCAGATGCCGGTGCTGCGGTCGATGAAGAAGTGCGTGTTGAACAGGCCCGCCCAGGCCCCGGTGCCGGCCCGTCGGGCGCCGGGGACGTCGGCGGTGTTCAGCAGCAGGCCGAAGCCCCACTTCCAGCCCGGGCCGAGCCGGATGGTGTCGCTGATCGGTGGGTCGGCGGTGGGGATCTCCGCGGGCACGTCGAGTTCGCCGATCTGGTTGGTGAACGCCGCGTCCACGGTCTCCGGCCGCAGGATCCGCTCGCCGTCCAGTTCGCCCCCGCGCAGCAGGGCCCGCTCGAAGCGGATGTAGTCGCGCGGCGTCGAGTACAGCCCGTGCCCGCCGGCCCACCAGTCGGGCTCCTGGTTCAGGATCTCGCCGGCCGACATCCACGAGGAGTCCTCGCCCTTGACATGCACGGTGACGCAGTTCGCGTAACGCGCCGGGTCGAGCCGGAACATGGTGTCGCGCATGCCCAGCGGCCCGGTCACCCGGTCCCTGATCACCACGTCCAGGGTCGTCCCGGCGACCGCCTCGACCACCCGGCCCAGCCAATCGGTGTTGATGCCGTAGTTGAACCGGGTGCCCGGATCGAACAGCAGGGGAGCCTTGAACGCCTCGGCCGAGCCGGGGACGACGTTCGGCACCCCCGGTCACCCGCTCGAACGTCACGAGGTCCTCGTTCCAGAACCAGTAGCCCAGCCCGGTGGTGTGGGTCAGCAGCTGGCGAACCGTGGCCCGGGACGCGGGGGTCCGCAGCCGCGGCGTGTCGCCGTCGAACCCGTCCAGCACCGGCACATCGGCGAAGGCCGGCACGTAGTCCGCAACGGCGGCGTCGAGGTCCAGCTCGCCCCGCTCCACCTGCTGCAGCGCGACGGTGGTGCAGACCATCTTCGTCATGGACATCAGGCCGAACTGGGTCGACGTGCCCACCGGGTCGTCACTCTCGCCGGCGATGCGCACCCCGGCGCCACCCTCGTAGAGGATGCCGTCCCGGTCCGCCGCGATCGCGGCGACGTGCGGGACCGCGCCGGTGCTGACGGCTTCCCGCAGCACCTTGTCGATCATGCCCGGATCAATGCGCGTGCTCATCGGATAGGACCTCCTCGAGAAGGTGGAGTCACTTGATCAGGAAGCCGGGGTAGCCGGCCTCGGCCTCGGCCGTGCACTTCTGTCGGTAGGTGCCGACTCCGCCGGTGTAGGACAACACCCGGCGCGGCTTGCCCGGCACATTCGAGCCCAGGTACCAGCCCGAGGTCTTGGAGATCAGGTTGGCGCCGGCGACCTCCTCGTGGTGATCGACCCAGGCCTGCTCGCCGGCCGCGGTCGGCTCGATCGTCGACGCACCCTCGGATCGCACGTGCTCGATGGCATCGCTGATCCACTCGGTTTGCTGCTGCAGGCAGGTGGCCATGTTGCACAGCGCGGCCGAGGGCGCCAGCGGGATCGCCGTGGTCAGCAGGTTGGGGTACCCGTACACCTGCAGGCCCATCATGCTGCGGATGTCCCGGCCCCAGTCATCGGCCAACCTCCGGCCGTCCCGGCCCCGCACGTCGATCCGGGTCAGCGAACCGGTTCCGGCGTCGAAACCGGTGGCCATCACGATGACGTCGAGTTCGTGCACGGATCCGTCGGCGAGTTCGATGCCCTCCGGCACGATCCTGACGATCGGGTTGTCCCGCACGCCGACGAGCTCGACGTTGTCCCGGTGGTAGACCTCCAGATAGCC
>DATDBV010000482.1:0-2145 GCA_036524715.1 Nakamurella sp.
ACGTGAATTCTCGCCAGGCCACCGCACCCGTCTTGCCGGAGGGGTGGACCGATCTGGATGTGCAGGCGATCGACACCGTCCGGTTGCTGGCCGCCGATGCCGTGCAGAAGGTGGGCAACGGGCATCCCGGGACGGCGATCAGTCTGGCCCCGGTGGCGTACCTGCTGTATCAGAAGGTGATGCGGCATGATCCGTCCGAGCCGCATTGGCCGGGTCGGGACCGGTTCGTGCTGTCGTGTGGGCACTCGTCGCTGACCCAGTACATTCAGCTCTACCTCGGCGGCTTCGGTCTCGGCCTGGATGATCTGAAGGCGCTGCGCACCTGGGGGTCGTTGACCCCGGGCCACCCGGAGTACGGCCACACCGACGGGGTGGAGATCACCACCGGACCGCTGGGCCAGGGTGTCGCCAACGCTGTCGGGATGGCCATGGCGGCCCGCCGCGAACGGGGCCTGCTCGATCCCGACACCGCCCCGGGGGAGTCGCCGTTCGACCACCACATCTACGCCCTCTGCTCCGACGGCGACATCCAGGAAGGTGTCTCCGGTGAGGCGTCGTCGCTGGCCGGCACCCAGCGGCTGGGCAACCTGACCCTGATCTACGACAGCAACCGGATCTCCATCGAGGACGACACCAACATCGCCCTCTCCGAGGACACCGCGGCCCGCTACGCCGCGTACGGCTGGCACGTGCAGACCGTCGACTGGACCCACGGCGACACCTCCTACGTCGAGGACGTCGCCGCCCTGGACGCGGCGATCACCGCCGCCGGACAGGTCACCGACCGGCCCAGCTTCATCGAGCTGAAGACGATCATCGCCTGGCCGACGCCGAAGGCGCAGGGCACCGGCGGCTCGCACGGCTCCGCCCTGGGCGGTGAGGAGATCGCCGCCACCAAGGAGCTGCTCGGCTTCGACCCGGAGCAGACCTTCGAGGTTCCCGACGAGGTCCTCGCCCACACCCGCGGGCTGGTCGAGCGCGGCCGGGCGGCCCGGGCGGAGTGGCAGACCGGCTACGACGCGTGGGCCGCCGCCAACCCCGAGGGGAAGCAGCTGCACGACCGGCTGAGCGAGCGGGAGCTGCCGGCCGGCTGGCGCGACGCCCTGCCGACCTTCGAGGCCGACCCGAAGGGGGTGGCCACCCGCGCCGCGTCCGGCACGGTGCTCGCCGCCCTCGCCGCTCCGCTGCCGGAGCTGTGGGGCGGCTCCGCCGACCTGGCCGGCTCCAACAACACCACCATGGCCGGTGAGCCGAGCTTCCTGCCGACCGACCGGCAGTCGAAGAAGTTCCCCGGCAACCCGTACGGCCGGACCCTGCACTTCGGCATCCGCGAGCACGCCATGGGATCGATCATGAACGGCATCGCCGTGCACGGCGGCACCCGCCCCTACGGCGGCACCTTCCTGGTCTTCTCCGACTACATGCGCGGCGCGGTCCGGCTGTCGGCGCTGATGCGGACCCCGGTCACCTACGTGTGGACCCACGACTCCATCGGGGTCGGCGAGGACGGCCCGACCCACCAGCCGATCGAGCACGTCGCCGCGCTCCGCGCCATCCCCGGGCTGGACGTGGTCCGACCCGGCGACGGCAACGAGACCGCCGAGGCGTGGGCCACCATCCTGGAGCACCACGACCGACCGGCCGGTCTGATCCTGACCCGGCAGAACATCCCCACCTTCCCCCGCGGCACCGACGGCTTCGCCGACGTGTCCGGGGTGGCCAAGGGTGCCTACGTGCTCAAGGACGCTGCGTCGAACGGTGAGGGGACCACCCCGGACGTGATCCTGGTCGGCACCGGCTCCGAGGTCCAGCTCGCGGTCGCCGCCGCCGAGCTCCTCGCCGCCGACGGCATCGCCGCGCGGGTCGTCTCGATGCCCTGCCGCGAGTGGTTCGACGACCAGGACCAGGCATACCGGGACTCCGTGTTCCCACCGTCGGTGACCGCCCGGGTCAGCGTCGAGGCCGGCATCGCCCAAGGTTGGCGCGACATCGTCGGCGACGCCGGCCGGATCGTGTCGCTCAACCACTACGGCGCCAGCGCCGCCGCCGGCGTGCTGTTCACCGAGTTCGGGTTCACCCCCGAGACGGTCGCGGCCGCCGCCCGGGAGAGCCTGGCCGCCGCCACCAAGTCAACAGCGGCCACGG
>DATDBV010000483.1:0-5492 GCA_036524715.1 Nakamurella sp.
CACCATGGCCCTATCGGTGACTTCCACCGCGTTCCTGATCGCGCCGGTCAGCGTGCACCGGATGCTGTTCCGACGGCATGCCAGGCGGGCAACCGTTCAGGTCGGACACCGGCTCGCCATCATCGGGATCGTCCTGCTCGGACTGGCCATGGTCGGCGTGACGCTCCTGATCTTCTCGGTCGTACTCGGCGCCCGGGCCGGGGCCGTCGCCGCAGTGGTCATCGGCGCAGTGCTGCTCGCGCTGTGGGCGGTACTGCCGCTCATCGTGCGGAACCGCGAGACCGACCCGGACGAGCCCGACGCCTCACCGGACCAGAGCCCGCCGACCTGAGACTGAGGTTTGCCGATCATCCTTCGACCCCGGTCGATGAGTGCGGTTGGCCGACCGGCTTCGATTCGGGCGAACCCCGCTGGCGAAGGTAGATGGAGAGAACCACCATGCTGCCCACGGCGAGGAACTCGGACTGCCAGTTCTGCAGGGTGCGATTCCAGAATTCCGCGCTCCATACGTACTGCCACCAGGTCAGTGGGTCTTGCAGGGAGAGCACCAGCTCCTCGTTGTACGCCACGCGGCCGGTGACCGATTGGGCCAGCCAGCTGGCCGCGAAGATCGCGCCCATCACCAGCGCCAGCGAGCGCGAGTAGACGCTCAGCCGAAAGCCCCTGGTCTTCGCCCAACCTGGCGAGTCGGACAGCACGTGTTCGCCGACCTTCTGTTCCTCGTCCGATTCGACGCCTTCCTTGCCGAGCGGCTTGGATTCCGGCGAGCCGCGCTGCACGAGCCACACGGTGGCCAGGACGTACAGGAGAAACTGCAGATACTCGGACTGCCAGTTCTCCGCCACATCGACCGCGAAGGTCGAGGAGGTCACATATCTCACCAGGCCGATCGGTTGCAGCCCTTCGGAGATCAGCTCGTTGTTGTGGTCGGCATGGCCGGTCAGCGCCTGCCCGACAAGTGCGGCGGCGAACAGCAATCCGAAACACCAGGCCAGGCCGTTGTCCCGAATGATGGAGGGCATTCTCCTGGTCATCGTTGCAGCGCCCCGATGACGAAGAAGAAGACCAGGCCGACCACGATCACCGACAGATAGCACACGAACGCGGCTCGCATCCGAATTACCCACCCTCCACCGTGCAGTCGTAGGGACCCGGGGGTTGGGGGCGGCAGCCCGCGGCGGTGACCTGCCAGCGGCCATCAACGAAGCCCAGGAAGACGACGTCACCGACCATTCGCACCTGCGCCGCCTGGCCATAGGCCTCGCTCGCGAGCGCGGTCAGCGCGGTTGGAAGGCCGCCATTCAGGATGCCCACCGAGCAGCTGCCCGCCGATTTCTCGACCGCGCTACGCGCACTGTCGGACAACATCGAGCAGGCCAGGTCGCCGTGACCTGCGGCGACCGCCCGGTGGAAGTCCTCGGCAACCCGCGCGGCACCGTCCGCGTCGGGTCCGACCGCGGTGCAGCCGGTCAGGAGGGCAACCAATGCTGCGGTGAACATTCCTGCGATGGGCCGCCGACGACGACCGCCAATCCGGTGACCATGCCGCACCGTGTCCTCCACCGATCACCATCGAGAGTTGGGCTTCCCGTCACAGCGTGCGACAACCGAGCCGGGTCCGCGACGGGTCCGCGAGCCAGCGTTCCTCCGTTGTCGGCGACATCCTTCCGACAAATCCTTCTCACTCGGGCGACAGGTCGACCAGCAGCGCGCGGTGATCCGACAGGGTGAGCAGCGGCGCGCGGCTGGAGGTGACCCGGCCCAACCGACCGCGCAGCAGGATGTGGTCGAGCTGGCGATTCGGATCGATCACCGGGAAGGTCGGATGGTCGGCCAGGGACCGGTACCCCGTGATGCGCACGGGCGTCGGCGCCGTCAGGTTCAGGTCGCCCATCAGGACCACCGGCTCGTCGAAGACCGCGAGGTTCCGGACGACCCGGCGCAGCTGGTGCCGACCCCAGCCGGGCACGAACGACAGGTGGGTGTTGGCCACCACGACCTCCCCGTGCGGTGTCTGGAAGGTGCCGATCACCGCCGTTCGCGGTTCGTCGTGCACCACGAGAATCTTGCGCGGTCCCGGCAGCCACATCGGGAACCTGAGCGGGATCCTGGGCAGTCTGAGCACCTGCCAGCTGGACGCGGGATACCGGGACAGCAGCGAGATTCCGTACGCTGCGTGGTCCGGTGTCTCCTGGCCGGTGGCCGCCACCCAGGTCGCGCCCGGAGTACCGGAGATCGCCGCCGCGAACTGGTGCGATCGGGCCTCCATCGCCTCCGCGGCGACCGCGGTGAGATCGGCCAGGTGCGATCGCTCCTGCAGGCGATCGACCTCCTGTAGGGCGAGGATGTCCGCGTCCAGACTGCGCACCGCATCGGCCAGCCGGTCCAACCGAACGGTGCCATCCTTGGTGGACCGACCATTGAGAATGTTGAACGTCGCCAGCCTCATGCCCCGGAAAGTACCCACCATGACCACAGCGGACTCGGCCGATCCCGGTGACATCCGGACGGATCGGCTGCGTGCGGCGCTTCGGGCGTCCGCCTCGGCCCTGAAGGCCGGCTCCGTGCCCTTCGCCCTGGCCGGAAGCTACGCGCTGTGGGTGCACGGCGCTCCCGAGAACACCCACGACGTGGACCTGGTGGTGCCGGAGAGCGCCGTCGACGAAGCGGCCCGCTGCCTGGCCGATCAGGGGTTCACGGTCGAGCGACCACCCGAGGACTGGCTGTTCAAGGCGTATCTGGACGACGCCATGGTGGACATCTTGCACCGGTTGAACGGCTCGCCGATCGCCGACGACTTCATTGAGCTCGCCCAACCGCACGATGTGCTGGGCCTGCGGATCCCCGTGCTGCCGCCGACCGAGGTGATCTCCACCAAGCTGCAGGCGATGTCGGAGCGCTACTGCGACTTCGGTCAGCTGCTGCCACCGGTTCGCGCCGTTCGGGAACGGTTGGACTGGCCTCGGCTGGTCGCCGACGTCGGCGACAACCCGTTCGCCAGAGCGTTTCTGTTCCTTGCCGGCGAGCTGGCCATCATGCCCACCGACCTGCTGCCCCTCCCGGCTCCCGAACGGGACACACCGGCGACGACGTCGAGGTGATCGGCGACCTCACCGCTGTCGCAGCGCCGGCAGGACATCGTCGCGATAGCACTTGAAGAAGCCGGCGATGTCGCTGTTCGCGTCGCGCCCGCCGATCTGGGACAGGTAGACCTCATCGAACCCGGCGTCCGCGAACGGGGTGAAGGCGGCGACGTGGCGGTCGACGTCGGATCCGTACGCGATCGCCTCCCGGGTCATCTCCCGGGTGACCAATTCGCTCACCTGCTCGAAATGCTTGGGGCTGGGCAGCACCTGGGAAAGTTCCCCGGGCACACCCGAATTCGCCCAGAGGCGGTGCGCGGTGTCGATGGCCGCTTCCGGATCGACACCCCAGCAGACCTTGTAACCGGCCTGCGTGGGCTTGCCCGCTCCTCCGCTCTCCCGGAAACGGCCAAGACCGTCCTGATCCGGGGAGGTGGAGATGAAGCCGTCCCCGATGCGACCGGCCAGTTCGGCCGAATTCGGGCCGAACCCGGACACATAGATCTTCGGCGGTTCCGCCGGCCGCGTGTAGATGCGGGCATTCTCCACGGTGTAGTAGCGCCCGTGGAACGTCACGAACTCCTCGGTCCACAGCCGACGGATGACCTCGACGGCCTCCTCCAGCTGCTCCAATCGTTGCTGGATGGACGGCCATCGCGCGCCGGTCACATGCTCGTTGAGCGCCTCACCGGTGCCGACGCCCAGCCGGAACGCGCCGTTCAGCAGCACCGCGGACGTCGCCGCCGCCTGGGCCACGATGGCCGGGTGGAGCCGGGTCGTCGGGCAGGTGACCGCGGTGGTGACCGGCAACGAACACACCTGGGAGATCGCCCCGATCATCGACCAGACGAAGGGGCTCTGCCCCTGCTCGTCGTTCCACGGATGGAAGTGGTCCGAGATCCACAGGGCCTCGAATCCGGCCTCTTCGGCTTGCCGGGCCTGGTCGATCAACTCGGCCGGAATGTACTCCTCACTGGACAGGAAGTATCCGATGATCACCGTCCGGTGGTGCCCGGGCGACGGGCCGGCCAAACCCGGTCCGGCCGGTCCGTGCTCACACCGGTGTGGTCGGCGCCTGTCCCGGGTCGCCGGTCTCCGCCTGAGCGGCGCGGCGCCGGGTCCGGTCCAGGTAGTACATCACCGGTGTCGCGGTCAGGCCGTGAATGACGATGGACCCGACGATCACCAGCGTGGTGATCCGCCACAGCGAGTGCTGTTCATCGGCGAATGAGCCGTGCTGCACCGCGAACGCCGCGTAGAACAACGAGCCGACGCCGCGCACACCGAAGAACGCGATGACGGCCCGTTCACGGGGGCCGGTGCGCCCGCCGATCAGACCGAGCAGACCGGCGATCGGCCGCACCGCCAGCAGGAACAGCAGCGCGACCAGCACCTCCCGCCAATCGACTCCGGCGAGTAGGCCGGTGGTGACGGCGCCGCCGATCAGGATCACGATCAGCACCGTGAGCAACCGCTCCAGCTGCTGCACGTACCCGTGCAGCACCCGGTGGTAGCTGTGGGACCGCTCACCGGTCCGGATGGTGCAGGCACACACGAACACGGCGACGAAACCGTAGCCGTTCACCAGCTCCGTGATCCCGTAGGCCAGGAACGTGGCCGCCAGCGCGACGAATCCCTCGGCCTGCTCGGCGAGCCGGAACCGTTTCGACCGGGCGGCGAAGAACAGGTACCTGAGCAGCCGTCCGGTCGCCCACCCCAGGAGCACGGCCACGCCGAGGCGCCAGGCCACATCGACCGCCAACCAGTGCCCGAGCCAGCCACCGGGTGCCACACCCACCAAGCTGATCGCGATCGCGGCGTAGACGAACGGGAAGGCCAGGCCGTCGTTCAGTCCGGCCTCCGAGGTCAATGCGAACCGCGCCTCGTCGTCGGCTTCCTCGGGATTCTCGACCGGTTCCGCGACCTGGACCTCCGTCGCCAGCACCGGGTCAGTCGGCGCCAGCGTTGCGGCCAGCAGGAGCGATGCGGCCACACCCAGGCCGAGGAGCCCCCAGCCGAGGACTCCGACCGCGAGCATGGACAGGGGCATGGTGATCGCCAACAACCTCCAGGTGGTCGCCCACCGACGCCAGCCCGGCGGGCGGTTCAACGCCAGCCCGGCACCCATCAAGGAGACGATCACGCACAACTCGGTGACGTACACGGTCAACACCGAGGACACCCGCGGGTCCGGGTCCGGCATTCCCGGGAACAGGGCGAAGATCGTGCCACCCGCTGCCAGGAACACCATCGGCAGCGAGATCGGCACCCGCCGAAGCAACCCGGGCAAGAGCGCCGCCAACAACGTGGCAAGGCCGAGGGCCGCGTACACCGTGCCGGTCGACTGCTCCACCACCACACCCTCCGGCCTTCCCGCCGCCGTCGCAAGCCTGCATCTACTTGGCTTCG